>NZ_DKSP01000237.1:4769-13370 GCF_002472745.1 Sphingobacterium sp. UBA7253
TTGCTCATCACTATGTTTATTTATTGTTGTAATAATTGCTTTCAACGACCTTCTGTATTGCGCTATCCCGTGCGCCAAGGTAACGACGGGCAGCAACTACAGTCCGCGTTTGGAAATCATCGTAGTTTGCAGCGTCCTTAAGCATACTGTTGATCCGGACCAATCCGGCAGCGTGAATAAAAGTTCCATTGCCGATATAGAGTGCAACATGTGTTACACGCGCATTAGGATTGCTGTTTTTGCCTGCCGCAAAGAACAGTAAGTCTGCCGGTTTTAGATTCTTGAGTGCTTTCTCAGGGTCGAAATGTCCTTCTTGATCTAAAATGTCGATTTTTTCACCTGCGAGTACTTGTTGCGATGCATCTCTCGGAATCACGAAGCCGTTCATGAAAAAGCTTGTTTTGGTAAAACCGCTGCAGTCTACACCTTTCACCGATGTCCCCCCCCATAAATAGGGCAGGCCCAACATTGTTTTTGCACTGGCGATAATATTTTCCGCCGTAGGCTGGCGCGTTTCAAACCAATTTTTTAAGGTTAGACTTTCTGATTTTTTAATATAACCTAAACGTCCATCCGGATATGCTATTTCATAAAAATTGCCTTTCTGTCCTTTTAACTGAAGGATGTCACCATATACGAGATCAGACACTCGTTGGCTTTTTTTATTGGGTTCAGAATATGATTTTCCAAACTCCGCTGTATAGATAACTTTTTCTGCTTGCCGCCAATTTGCCAGCATGGTTTTGTCCATCGCTTCAATGGACGAACTTGGTACCCATGCAATATAGCCATCCGGCGTGCGGACACGGTAGTCCCCGCTCTTTTTTTGCAGAAGATCCACTTGCGTTCCCAATAAAACCTGGCTGGTTAGCTCCGCAGCATTATCTGGAAATGTGCGCATATTTGCAACGGAGAGCCTGATGACTCCAGAAGTTTTTTCACCTACACTTGCATCAGGCAAGAGCTGTACTTGAATATTGGCTGATATATCTTTTGCCTTTTGCTCCAAAACGAACTTAGCATCTTTTTCAGTTGTTTCAAGCACATATTGGTTCTGTGCGATATCCGCTTTTTGGATTGCTACGATCTTGGTTCTTTTATCGGGAGCGAATTCACGTTTTACGTTTTCTTGCAACTCTTTGATCTTGAAATAAGTCGTGGAATCTAGCTGCTGCGCCTGACTGCTTTCAACACCTATAAGGCTTGCATAAGCTAAAATAGCGAATTTAAGAGTGTTTTTCATGCGAATTAGTTTGTTTCTAAAGATAGGATTAATTCATAATATAAGTCAATTTTTATTGTCGATTTTTAAGTGATTTTGATGTTATGTTGCTAAAAAACGAATGTTTGGGTTTAATTTTAATTAAATCATCTAATTGCTAAAACCATTTTGTAATATTGCTTATTGATTGTGAAGTCAATATCCTTCTTCAGTTTAACACGAAGCTGTAAAAATGTAGAATAGCATTTTCCAGCGCATATCGATGAAGTAGATTGGGGGCAGATGTGACGTAAGATCGTGTAATACACTAGAAAAAAGCGATGTCTTTGTGCAGTCAATGATGAAAATTTTTTGTGTTCGGTAGACTGAAGGCAATTTTAATGATTGTTTTTTGCCGAATTAATCAATAGCGATAGTTTTATAAAATATTAATAAGGAAATGAGTTCAAGACGTGATTTTATTAGGCAAGGTTTGATTGCTGCGACGGCAATGGGGACATTGACAGCATTTGATGCGAAAGGAGTGACGATTGCAGCAAAGGGCAGTGTTAAAAAATATCCTATTGTAATTTCAACTTGGGACTTTGGGATTGCAGCAAATAAAGCCGCTTGGGAAATATTGTCCAAAGGAGGCAAGGCATTGGACGCGGTGGAACAAGGTGTGCGTGTGCCCGAGGCCGATCTCAAAAATATGACAGTTGGTAAAGGTGGTTATCCAGATCGCGATGGTCACGTCACACTTGATGCTTGTATCATGGATGCGGATGGTAACTGTGGTGCTGTTGCTGGAATGGAAAAAATTGGACATCCAATATCAGTAGCGCGGATGGTCATGGAAAAAACACCCCACGTGATGCTGGTAGGCGAAGGCGCATTGCAATTTGCCTTAGAAAATGGTTTTAAGGAAGAAAATCTACTGACCCCAGAAGGTGAAAAAGCGTGGAAGGAATGGTTGAAGGAGAAAAAATACAAACCTGTAGCCAATATTGAAAACCAATCTTTTGCAGCAGAACGTTTGCCGGGAAACCAATATAACCACGATACGATCGGTATGTTGGCATTGGATGCCAATGGGAATATTTCCGGAGCTTGTACAACCAGTGGTATGGCTTTCAAGATGCATGGTCGGGTAGGAGATAGCCCTATTATTGGAGCCGGACTTTATGTCGATAATGAAGTGGGCGGAGCTACATCGACCGGAGTTGGCGAAGAAGTCATACGGAATGTAGGTAGTTTCTTGGTTGTCGAATTGATGCGTCAGGGTTATTCTCCGGAAGATGCCTGTAAGGAAGCCGTTATGCGTATCGTGAAGAAGAAACCTGCTATTGCGAAGGAAATTCAAGTGGGATTCTTAGCAATAAATAAAAAAGGTGAATATGGTGCTTATGCGCTGCAACAAGGTTTTTCCTATGCGGTTTGTGATAGTAAACAACAAGATTTATTGATCAAAGGAAAACACTACTATTAGTAAAATAGGGTGAGCGGGGTGCGAGTATTTCATTCTCAGGTGGTGAGTAGAACGTAAACTGATATTTTTCGTGATGATAGCAGGGTATATCATTTCCGATTAATAATTATATTTGTCTAAACATTTTTCGCCGTAGCTATTAAGTCGGCTATAATGTTTGAAAAAAGTAAGTTTAAAATACGTAAGATTATAAAAAGTATGAAAGCAACATTTGGAGGAGGATGTTTTTGGTGTACAGAAGTTATTTTCCAAAACACGGAAGGGGTGACATCAGTATTACCGGGATATATGGGCGGAAACATTGATAATCCCACTTATGAACAGGTTTGTACCGGTACGACAGACCACGTTGAGGTTGTCGAACTCGAATATGATGAAGAGCTAGTGAACTATGAAGACCTGTTGAAAATATTCTTCAAGACACATAATCCAACGACTTTAAACCGCCAAGGAAATGATGTAGGTACGCAGTATAGATCGGTTGTATTTTCTCATAATGAAGAACAGGAGATCTTAGCGAAGAATTTTATCGATGAATTGGATAATGAAGATGTGTATGAAGATCCTATCGTTACAACAGTTGAGCCTGCTGCGACATTTTGGCTCGCTGAGGACTATCATCATAATTATTTCAACGACCATCCTGAAAATCCATTCTGTTCGGTTGTTATTGCACCAAAACTTCAAAAATTCCTTAAAGAATTTAAAGCTTAAAGGATAATACTTAAGGTGTTGTATCCTACACAAAAAAGGCTCGAATATTTATTCGAGCCTTTTTTGTGTATGGAATACGAGTTAGAACATTTCCATCTGTCCTTTATCGTCGATTTGGATGTCATTTGGATTAGTGATTTCCAATTTGATATCGTCATTTTTATCGGTTGACTCTACCTCCTTCTCCTTCTCCTTCACGGAACTGTCCTCTGCCGTTATGGTACTATCAACCGTTGTTTCTGTGGTATCAGTACTTGTTTCGGCTGCTTTTTCTTTACCTTTTTGACTTAAATCTTCATCCGCTGTTGTTAGCGTAACTGATTTTACGGTATGGAAAGACAGGCGGTTTCCTTGTGCTTTTATTCCTTTTACGTCAATAATTTCAGTCAAAGGCTGATCAAGAGTTTCTTCCGTTTGGGATTTACCTTTTAAAATCTCCAATTTGACCATCGGTTCAGCCGCATTACTCATCAATACCAATTTAGATCCTGCATCTTCATTAATAAAGGAAATGCGTTTTCCAATAGGTTGATCGTCAAATTTAAAACGTTTAACAAAGTACGTTCCGCTCTTGCCGTCCTGATGCACAACCGTATAGATATGGTCCGGGTGGTATTTTTCGATCCGGATCATTTTCTCGTCGAAGTGGTTGCTCAGATCAAAGTTTGACAATTCGTAACTACCATCCGAAAGAACCACTAATATCTTGTCGTCGCCGTCAAACTCGCCAAGGTATTGGCCACGTTCATCTGCATTTAGACGTTTCATGATGGTATCGTACCATATTTTTCGTCCTGCCAGCGTGGAGACACCAGAGCTTTTAAAGCTGATTTTTTTGACGGGATATTTTGATACAATGTTTCCTTGTGAAGCACGGCCCTTGATTGCAATCTCGGCAAAGTCCATGTCAAAATTCAACTTGCGCAATTTTGTGTGCGGTTTAAGCTGTATATTGACGATCTCTGCTTCACCGTTTGGATTGGCTGTGAAATATAGGATTTTAGACCCTTTGGATCCTTTGGATACATCATATTCCTTATCCCGAGTGACACCTACCACAGAGAAACGTTTAATGTAACTGGTACCAGTTTCACCTTCTTTATAGATGGCGTTATAGATTGTACGTTCATCACCTTTTTTGAAAACAGCAACGTGGATAATTCCTTTTCCAACGAATACTTTATCCTGGATTTTACTAACAACATATTTGCCATCTTCGCGGAATACAATAATATCATCGATATCCGAGCAGTCGCATACAAACTCATCTTTCTTCATGCCTGAGCCAATAAATCCTTCCTCACGATTGACATATAGTTTGGCATTTGCTAGGGCAACTTGGGTCGCTTCTACTTTATCGAATATACGCAGTTCGGTTTTACGCTCGCGGTCTTTACTATATTTCTCACGCAATTTCTCAAACCATGCAATGGCATATTCTGTCAATTGACGTAGATGACGCTTGACTTCCTTGATCTCATTTTCGAGTGTTTTCATCATTTCGTCCGCTTTTTTAACGTCGAAACGTGTAATACTACTCATTGGTTTATCGATCAATTTTTTGTAATCTTCTGGTCGTATCTCACGATAAAATTGATCGAAGAAAGGTTCGAACAAGCGATTTAGAACCTGCACCACGACCTCAAAGTCACCTGCATTTTCATAATCCGGATGCTTGTACATCCCCTCTTGAATAAATATTTTTAATAAACTACTGAAGAAGATTTTTTCTTGAAGATCGTTTAAGCGAATCTCCAATTCTCGTTTCAATAAATTTTTTGTGTTTATTGTGTTTTCCGTTAGAATGTCATTGACACTCATAAAGTGAGGTTTCTCATCTTTGATAACACAAGTGTTAGGTGAGATAGAGACTTCACAGGCGGTAAAGGCATATAAAGCATCAATCGTTACATCAGGAGAAATTCCAGGAGCCAAATGCACAATGATCTCTACATTTCCTGCTGTATTGTCCTCGATTTTTTTGATCTTAATTTTTCCCTTATCGTTTGCTGTAACCACACTTTCAATCAGACCGCCCGTCGTGGTTCCAAATGGAATTTCTGTAATTGCGAGTGTCTTTTTGTCGCGTTCTTCAATTTTCGCACGTACACGGATTTTACCGCCACGTTGACCCTCATTATAATTTGAAACGTCGGCCATACCACCCGTAGGGAAGTCTGGGAAGATATTCGGACGTTCACCGTTTAATACCTGAATAGATCCGTCGATTAACTCAATGAAATTGTGCGGCATAATCTTGGTTGCTAAACCAACAGCAATACCTTCGGCACCTTGAGCCAATAATAATGGGAATTTTACCGGAAGTGTGACAGGTTCGCGATTCCGTCCATCATAACTCAATTGCCACTCAGTTGTTTCGGGATTGAAGACAACGTCATTTGCAAATTTGGATAATCTTCCCTCGATGTACCGTGGAGCAGCAGCAGAGTCGCCCGTAATTGGGAAGCCCCAGTTACCTTGACAGTCAATCAGGAGATCCTTTTGGCCCAATTGTACCATGGCATCACCGATAGAAGCATCACCATGTGGGTGATATTTCATCGTGTTACCAATGACGTTGGCAGCTTTATTATATCGTCCATCATCCATTTCCTTCAAGGAATGGAGGATACGACGTTGTACGGGTTTCAAACCGTCATTGATATGTGGAACGGCTCTGTCCAAGATGACATAGGATGCATAGTCCAAAAACCAGTTTTCGTATAGTCCTGATAAAGGTATCGTCTGACTTCCGTTTTCTGTTTTTCCTGATCCCAGCTCTTCTTGATTATCTTCCGTTGGGAAGTTCGTTTCGTCACTCATTTACTCAGCAATAGATTAAATTGTACAATACAGAAATGTTCGAAATAATATTTTATTCGAACGTGTAAAAATACAAAACCATTTTGTTTTATCCCAGTGAAACTATGAAAAGTTAAAAAAATTAGTTTTTAAAACTAATATAATTAGTTTGTTGATTGGTCAATGGCTAGATCATACCAATAACAGGGAATATTCCATAGATCGAAATGAAATTCTTCAGTTACCTGAAATCCTACTTTTTCCAAGACATGCCTTGATCCCAGGTTTGCTGTATGCGTGATGGCATGTACTTCAAAATGGGGCAGCTGTTCGCTGTAATATTGCATGCAGGCTAGTGCGGCTTCTGTCGCATAGCCTTTTCCCCAAGATTCCGTTCTGAAACGATAACCAAGGTCTAAAAATCCAATACGTCCGTTCTCCAATTCGTCAATATACTTAAATCCCGTCCAGCCAATCCATTGATTGCTTGATTTCTCAATGACCCCTAGACGGCCTATACCGTATTTTTCATATTGTTGCTGAATATGCGCGATGGCTTTTTTCATTTCTTCAATAGATTGAACAGGTTCGTTATTCAGAAAGGTATGAACCTCCGGCTGTGAATCCATTGCGAAAAAATAAGCTGCATCATCCATCTGTATTGGACGGATAATTAAACGTTCAGTTTCCAGTATAGGTAAGTGTTTTTCCATAGTGTTTATCTCAAGTGTTACGGCATGCTAAAGCCACAATTTTTCGATATCTTTTTGTAGTATTTTTTCTTTCATTTCCTCTTCAAAGTCGCCGAACTGCTCTTTTTTTACAGATTTACTAATTCTGCCATTTTCGAGTACCAAGATTTCATCGCAGGTATCTTTTAGCGTGGAAAAGATATGGGACGAAATCAGGATCGTTTTACCCATCGCTTTTAAACGAAGAATAATCTCCGTAAGAATAATGCTGCTTTGTAGATCGATGCCATTAAAAGGTTCGTCAAGGATATAATAATTATTGTCCTGAAGTAAAGTAGCTGTCAGGGCTAGTTTTTTTTTCATTCCCGTGGAATAGGCGCTCGCATACTCCTTTAAGGGCAACTCGAAAATATTTCTCTCACTGAGGTTTTTGATCTGTTTACCGCGTGCATCCGTCAGCAGATAAATATACTCTTCGCCGGTGAGCTTTGAAAGGAAATACGGATCCGAGGTGAGGTAACCTAAATTGTTTTTCAGCGGTTCTAAATCAGATTTTAAACTTCCCGAGGCGGTTTCTAGTCCAGCAATACAACGAAACAGCGTTGTCTTTCCAGCGCCATTTTCACCGACGATACCATATACTTTTCCGCTATCAAAGAGGTAAGTAACCTCGTGGAGTACTTGATGCTGTCCAAAGGACTTATTGATATTCGTAAGCTCGATCATAAGTGATTTTTTAGATTGTTGATTGCTTTGATATAATAAAAAGGTAAGAGCGCTAGAATCAAAGGGTAAAAGCTAAAACAAAGTGCCAAAGCAAAGCCTTCGGGGAAATTGATCTCCCGTGGGTAAGCGACGTATTTCAATGTGATTGCAAAAGAAAGTAAAAGTAATATTCCGCCCAATACAATACAGGCATTAAATAAATCCGATGGAAAGATGACAACATACAGAAAAAGAAGGGGCAGTACCAAGAGCAGACACTGTAAAATTCCCCTTTTAAACTTTCGCATCAGAAAGACTGTTGGTGTATGATGGTGATTCCAGAGGTAAAAAATAGGCTCCGGCAATTGATAATAGAAAACGCAGGTGAGCGCAACGCATACGACGCAAAATAAAACAAGATTGGAATTGGCGACATAAAAACCGATTCCAGCCAATAGATACAATACAAGCAAAAGCAAGTAGCTCCGTCGGAACCCGATGATAAATTCAAAAGGTTTTTTTACGAAAGGTGTCGGAATAGATTTTCCGAAAGCCGCAAATGTCAAAAATGCAAAAACAACAGCCAAAGTATCCAATAACAACGCATAGTGCCATTGGCTGTGGAGGAGAAGAATGACGAAGGACGGCAGCGTTAATAGCCCATTCTCAACTATTCTGATCTTGTGAAAATCTCGTTTACTGTATGTGTTTTTGAGAAAATCATTTCTGTTTTTTTCTGTGAGCAAAAATAGTGCTTGAAAATTGCAAAGCAGTAGTGCATAACAACCAAAAAGCGGGTATTGAACCAAAGCATAATAAGCAAAATAACATAATCCAAACAACAGGAGAAAGGCGAGCCAAACAGGCAGTCCTGTAGCCCGAATATGCCGAGACAGTAAAGTATACTGAAGCTTTAAATAATTGCTTAACATGATAAATCAAACTTAGATAAATTACCTTTTATATGCAATATCATATGTGTCCTAAATAAATTTTAG
>NZ_DKSP01000154.1:0-17400 GCF_002472745.1 Sphingobacterium sp. UBA7253
TTTCCATAAAAGACCAATCAATGATTGAAGAAATTCCTTTTTTTCAATATTGTACTCTTCTTTTTTTATCAGAAATGGGTTCATGGTAATAGGCTTTTCCGCCGAGTATGTGATATATTTTCCTCCCAAATAGGAACATATACCTGAGTAGGAATCACCGGTGTCAACAATTACGCAATCCATATTAAAAAGGAGATATTGTTCCACAAGCGAATTCATGAAGAAACTTTTCCCCGAACCACTAGGGCCGAGCACAAATTTATTCCGATTGCCGATTCGTCCTATATCCCATGAATAATCCGCTGGATCTAAACGAATAGGAACGCCCTGCCTATCAGTAAACCGGATAGAGAATCCTTTTGGTGATGGTTCGGAGACTGGCAGGGCTTCTTTAAAAAAATAACATAGTGCGGCATCTGAAGTTGTAAGAAACAGATCGTAATCCTTAAGCTCAACAGCATTACCTACCATTGCAGACCGAAATAGTTCGTATTGATTATATGAGTTTTTTGAAGGTATCACCCCTTGTAAGAATAGGGAGTTGTCAATGTAGTTCACAGATTTTTGAAGGGCATCTTCCTTAGCACATACTACTATATTAAAATGTACATTCACGAGCATTTGGTTTTCTCTTGCAACGTCAACCAGTAACCTTTCGATATCTTCGATACATATTTCATTTTCGGGGTCAGGTATACCGGAATGTCGTTTTTGCTTCAATTGAAGCTTTTGAATTGTTTTGAATTGATCGGGAATCTTAACAACTTGATTGTAAAGAATGGTTTCATAAGAAGGAACGTTGTTTAAAAATGCCATTGTATCAATGGGAAACCCACGCATGGCTTCATTCTCCGAACTTTCTACATAAGGGGCTACCTGTTCAGGCAGATCGATTCGATCAATATCTATGAGAGAAATACATTTTATAACACGCTCTCCGAGCTGGATATTTCTGTTGTTTGGAGCAAAATTGTCCAACGTGATTGCTTTGCTTACGAAGTCCATGTTCAAAGTCCTGAGATAGAGAATTTCAATCTCTTTGGATCTCAAGATCTTCGGTTTGAATTCTGAACCTAATGCCTGCTGAACTTTCATAATGGCAGTCTTGAACTCGATATGCTCCTCGTCTCCAACCTTGGGGGCATTTTTCTTTCTTGAGGATGTCCTCGTTAGAACCAGATATGTGTTAAGTATATTAAATGGACGACCCTCGAAATGTTCATCATACTTTTGCTGTAAGTATTCGGTAGCGTTTTTTTTATTGTAAATGCCTTTTGAAAGTATATCAAGTTTCTGTATGATATGCCCTTCTCCCAAGATTTTAATAATATTGAGCATGGCTGTATGAAACTTCTGGTATTCTTCAACATTGGCTGCATATTGTTGAACGCTGTTGGTGATTTTCATGACGACGCTGGCTTCTCCGTACAGGCCAACCAGATAGTGCATTTCGTCGTCTTCGACTTCAATTCCAAGATAGGGTTGTTTAATTACTTTTGCTTTTGACATTTCTCATTCCTCTTAAATTAGTTTTGTGAACATAAATTCCGATGTTACGGGTCTTATCATAAAGTCCATTTTTCTGTCGCTGTGAGGTATAATAAATTCCGCCGCCAAAACAGGTTGCCATTAATGTTAGTCCCGAGATGAGATTTACCATTGTACTGATAGCGCCACCTAAGAACAGACCAAGTGCAACGAATCCAATTGCCCAATACATGTAACGACCTCGGAACCCTTTATAAACAAGGGGCTTTTGAAGCCCCTTGTAAACAGAAAAACTTTTTTTGTCAGCCATAAGAATTTTTATAAGCCGAACATAGCACGGATAGCAATAGGAGCAAGGATAAGAAAGAGTGCGCTTCCGCCGAAACTCATCAATTCTTTGTTGATATCCTGATCCCCATTGTTCCATTTTTGGTAGATACGTACACCTCCTATGATTCCAACGACACCCCCGATGGCCATAACCAGGTCTGTTATGATATCTAGATTGCCTGTGATTTGAGCTGTCCCTTGAGCTATCCCATCCCCAAAATCTCCTTGGGCAGAAGCTAAAGTGATGGAGAGTATGAAGGCGACAATGGATGCGAAAGTAGGTTTATTGATTTTTTTTAACATTTTGTTACGCATGGGTGAAAAGATTAATGATCTAATAATTACTGTTAACCGTCGAATTGGCTAAAGGAGGGAAATGACTATCAATAAGCGAAAGGCATTTGATTGGATTCTTGAATGGCTCGGAGTCTGTACATCTCTTTTAAGCCTCTTAAAGAAATGCCGCCTTTACCAGATAATTCCGCTTGGATCGAGAAAGGGATAATTTGTTCATCGGCATGCTCTATTGTTATTTTGCTGTCTTCTTTTGCTCTATTATTTGTACCTGATGTATTATTGCTAACTTCAGAGTTATTGATTGTTACGACGATATTTTCATGAAATGTTTCCTCAGTTTCAATAGATTCAATTTCCGTGAAGACATTAAGCGTCTCGAATTCATCATGTGTTGCTTTGTTTTTTTTCAATAGATCAAAAAGAATGTTCAGTGTGTAATAAACAACATAGCCTACTATGAGGTATATTGAAAAGGTTATCCATGTCATTCATTTAAATTTTTTAAGATGTTTTTTAACTTAGTTTTGATTTCATCAGATTCAATCAGTTGGTGGACTGCATAGACTGTGATCTTCTGTATACTTGACTCCTCGCCGAGAAGTCGAAGTTTCGAATAAAGCGTTGCCGGAAATCGAATGGGAACTTGTTTGGGCTCTTTCGTTTCTCGATTAAAAGACAATTCATTAATTCGCTGAGATATATCGCTATCAGTGCAACAACTTCTCTTCTGAGATTTAGTGGATTGATTGTTGTGTTTTACCTCCTTTCTTGTTTTTGATAGGTCTGTTTTATTTAATTGAGCCGGTTCAGGTTGTTTTACAGCTTCTCTTAGTTTATCCGCCAAAGATTTCATCTTTTCCATAATGTCAGGAAGTTATTGCGATAAATAATGATTCCGCGATAGGCAGGAGTTCCGAAGAGAGTTCTCGGGTAGTCAAACGCTGTAAAGCAACCTTATGGGGTATGAGGGGAGAAATAGTTCCAAATTGGGAAAAATGCTCATCTACTTTTGATTTTAGATCATACTTGACTGTTGTTTTAATGAGGTTTGGGACAAACACCTTTTTTGCAACAGGATTAAGGTCATTTACGATCATAGCAAAAAGATTAGTAGACTGGAAAGTTAGCCTGTCGTAGTGGAATGGAATTACAATAATATCTGCAGCTTCTATGACTGGAATGAGATTATCATCATCAATTTTCCCCGGAAGATCGATAATAATATGATGGGCGGGTTCTGAGAATAAAACCTCATAGACTACAGGGAATTTTTCGAGTTCCACATCAATAACCTGATACGGTTCCGGGTTATCCAATGATTTTGAATCTTCAAAATGAGACAATAAGGACTTTTGATAATCCATGTCTAAAACAGTAACCATTTCCTGTTTTACAAGTGAAAGATAGTTAGCATAAAGCATGGCGAGCGTACTTTTGCCAGCGCCACCTTTTTGATTTGCGAAAACTAGGACCATAATGTTTTACTTTTGATTAAATAAAAGACCGATTGTACAAAATGTAGGAGGATAATAGGAGTGATATTAGTATTTTGTACATATAGAATCTCGGTATGCCTAACAAGAAATGATTGTCATCTTTTTTTCTTTCTATTTTTCTTTGTGTCCTCTCCCGTATCAGGAGCTATTGAGGCGGCCATGCCGGTGAATGCAGACAAGGAATTCAGGACATTATCTATGAGGTCGGATTCCTCCATGTTATATTGATAATTATGATCGAGAGACTGGAATTCATCAGAAGAAAGAACTTCAACTGCTTTGATTATTGTTTTCGCCCCTGAATCCAATAAGTACCATATGCCGTCTTCTTTAATCATTTTTAGATTCAAGTTTCCAATAGTGGATACATCGTTATTTTTTAAATATAAACCCAGCAAATCCCTATAATAGGCTTTTTCATGGTCAGAAATTTTCCTTTCTGAAACAGGGATATTGTAAATCGGTACCTTGAACAGTTTTGCTAATATTTTTATGTGATGTAAGGATTCTGTATTATATCCCTTTAAGTTTAATACTTGCTTTTGAAGATGATTTAAATTGACTTTATGATTTGGTGATTTTGTCAATTCTGATAATTTCATGATGGAACTTCCTTTAAATACGGCTTTGCTATTGTGGTCAATTATCGTATATCCATAAGGATCTTTGTCTTCGCTGAAATGAAAAATGAATTGAAGACCGAATTTTTGCCGCATAAACTCGGTAAAGTCAGACTGGAATCCGATTGTTTTTCCGGATCTGTTGCCTGAAAGATTTTTGCTGACTGACTGAAGACGGCCTTCGAAATCCACAAGATATTTATTGAAAATAGCCTTAAGTTGATTTATTCTCTCTTTGTCCTCTTGGTTGTTTTTTATTTGACCTGTTAAATGGCTGATGTCAAAAGTCGTGAGAAGGGCGTTCCTCTCATAGATGTTTAATTTGTTTTTCCGTTCATCAATTGTACGGCCTGTTATTTCGAATAGCAGCTTGAACTGTGCGAACGTGGTCACTGTATATTGGGTCGGATCAACCCTTTGTACCTTCTGGTCTATATCGAATTTTTCCTTCACGACTTGGTTTATGAACCTAACCGCCCTGACATTTTCATATGAATCAGGAATTGTTTTGCCTGTATTGATATCAATCCGTGTGGACACAATGTGGACGTGATTGTGGGCCGTATCATTGTGAAAGACGATTAGATAGGGATTGTCACCATAGCCCATTCTTTTTACCCAGTCATGGGCAGCCGCTGTCAGTTGATACTTGTCATATTCATTCCCCCGACAGGAGATGACTGCATGGAATTGTTTCTTTTCCTTTCTTGGATTTAACTGTGCTACGCTCAACAAGTATTGTTTGACTTCTTCAGGTTTGATTATACTGTCGTCAGCAATGGGACCAAAATTCCGAAGTGCCATAAGTTCTCCTTTTCCAATATCCATCTTTTTGGTGTTATAACGGACTCCTCCGAAGTTCTTGGCAGATTTTGTTGTTCTTCCTTTTTTATTATCGAGAATAACTGCATTCATTTTGTTAGCTCTCTCACAATTTTTCTCAAAATAATTCTTACTGCTTCATTTTCTTTTACGTAGTCTGTGAGGATTAGATTGAGTTGTTCTATAATAGTTTTATCAAGCCGTCCGATCTTGTTGAGTGCGTTGGCATGCTTAGCCAGTTGATTTATATTGTTGCCAGCGCGCGAAAATTCAGTGCCAATTCTGTGAAGCTCTGCATGAAGCTCTTTATAATTGCCCCATGTTTTTTGATCTAGGGCCGCTTTTAAAATGTAATCAGACATATTTAAGCCGTGCATTTTTGAGAGCGACCTTATCTTCTCTTTTTCTTGATCGAGACATCGAATCTTAATTTCTGCTGTTCGTTTGCAAATAGAATCTTTTAAAGGTCTTCCACCAGTTCGGACAATGTATCTGTCTTTTTTCATAAATCATTCAAATTATCGAGTTGCGAGGTAATTTCCGATTACCAGCCATAAGCTGGGCAGGAGTTTTTGTGGTAACAAAAACACATCCTGCACATACAAAAAGGAAGAATAATTCTGGTCTTTATCTGATTGAAGGATCAGATAATAGAAAATTGAGGTAATGTTCGTGGTTAACATTCCATCTATTAAGAGGGAACCTTCGAATTAGCATCAAAGATGTTTCTTTTACCTTAGTGTGTCTTGTCCTCCTTTGACTGAAAGGAGCGTTCCATTGATGTTTCGTCTTTCCAGTATTTGATCCTTCCTATTGCCTGATAGAACCCTTTCCGAAAATTGTCATTGAAAAAGCCATGGGTTCTGCAAAATGGATTAAAGGCTTCAGATGTTTGCATGCCTACAAGTAGCTTATAATATGAGGTGATTATCCAGTAAATTATAAATGCTAGTAAACAGGTCAATATGATTGACTTAACAGTAATGGTTATCTCAAAATTTAGTAATTCAGCCATTTTATTCCTGATATATGTGTGTGAATAAAATAATACAAAGAAAGAGCAAAGCATTGTTCAGAATAACTGTTTTTCAAAAAGAAAAGCCCCGTAGGGCTTATTCTTATTCTTCGATTATAGGCTGTTCGGGTTCTGCTTCTTTGATTTCTCTAGCAGTTCGAACAACGACTTCGGTAATGAATTTAGTATTGTCGTTTTCTTTGAAGGAACGATAGGTTAGTTTTCCTTCAATTTCAACTAACATACCTTTCTTAAGATTCAGTTCGGCGAAAGAAGCCTGATCTCCCCAGAACACTAAACTGTGCCACTGGGTTTCATTGACCCACTCTCCGTCTGATTTTTTATACCCTTCGGTTGTTGCTAATGATACTCGTGCTACTGATCTGTCAGTTGCTAATTGTTTTACCTCTGGATCTTTTCCTAGATGGCCTCTTAATGTTACTTTGTTTACTGAAGTTTTCATGATGATAAATTTTAATTTTTATATGCAGGTATTTTTTAATTGATTAGCCCGCGTGTCAACTGGACGTGGAATACCGGAGTGATGAATAACATCGCGAGGATATGCCGCGAAAGCCTGTTTACTCGCAAAGGATATAATCAATATACCTTTGCTACATAAAAAGACAAAATTGTCTTGTAAACGGAATCAAAGACAGTAGAGGCTTTGGAATACAGGCTAACAATACACTTTTATAGATGGCATTCGCTTATTACCTGTTCGGTTGATCGATTGAGGGAGGTTCTTTGTAATTACTGTGTTGTTTATCGTTGGAATCTTTACATTTTGGTCCAATGAAAATTTTTTATAAATAGAGGTTGTAAAATCTAAAGGAAATCTAATGTGTGCTTTTGCTTTTTGCGAGCGAAAAGAAAAAGTAGAAAATCCAATCTTGAAACTTATTGGGCATCAAGTGATCTTGTCTTGATCTAGTATTCTATGGTATCAAGAAATTATGATATCACAATATCGTTCTACCATACTAGTTGAAATGATTGTATGACGATAGAAAAATATGTTGGTATCATGATATCAATATATTATGATATGTTGATACGCTGAAATTATAGTATTATGATATAAAGGCACCATTTTTATTTGTTCATCTTCTGTCTCTATCGACGAAATCTAAGATCTCCCTTGATATCTTTCATAAGCTTGTCATTATAGTCATTGAAACTCTCGTATAAAAATCGTTTGTCATTTAGCAAGGGAAATTGCTTGGTGAAGAGTTTCATAAACTTATCTCCACCTTTTCCATTATCTAGAAACATGTTGATTTCATGAGGTCTTTCCGCTTCAATTTTTACCATGGCCTTTTCTGATAGGGACAGTGAATTTAAAACAATATTGTTATCATGTATTGATACTGTCTTTTCCTTAAGGGCTGACAGGAAATTTATCATTCCCTCAAAAATATTGATGCAATCATTTGTTCCTGGCATCGAGAGCATATCCTTACTGCCGATACATATTTTTCCATATTTTGAACGAACATCGTAACCACTAGAATCATTTTTCCAACCTGCCCCAAAATATCTTTTCCGTCCAATATTCGGGTTAATGTAATCATAGTAAATTTCAATGATAACTTTTGACTCAATAGCCGGTTTAAGCACTCCTCTAGAGTTTAGGTATGAAGTGATAGCTAAATTATTGCCAAGTGGTTTTATTTGAACTATTTGATGAGGACTGATTGGCTCTTGTTGATCTAAGAGTGGGGATAGATCTTTTTCAATAGGTATGTTCCCGTATAGTTTATTGATTTTCTGAACAACTAGCTGAACATCAGTTGTATTGTAAAGTTTGAGTGCAAGATCTATAATGTTTCCACCTTGACCTTCTCCATGGTCATACCAAACTCCTTTTCTGTCATTTATAATTAGTGAAGGATCGTTGTCCACCCGATATGGTGCTCGAAATGCCTTTTGTCCGTTGGATTCGCGGACCGGAAAGAATCCCTCACGGCTTAAAAAGTCTGAAATTAAGATGTTTTTCAGGGTTTCAATGTTCATATTTTTTGTGTTTATTTGATTATACAAATTAGATAGAAAATGAACTACTATTGGATCATAGCTATTTTATTTATCATGGCATTCTCAGGACAATATATTCTGGGGAGGATACAGAATGATGAAAAGATGAGCAAGAAAATAATACAGAATATTAGGTTCATTACTATGATATGTTTTTTTTCTGCAGGAATACTCTGTATTCTTCATTTTGTCAATAAGTATCTATAAGATTTTTTTCTTTTTCTTTTGTCAGCTCATAAGTATTATTTACTTATTATTCTTTTAAAGCTATTATATTGACCGAAATGTTCGACAACAAAGTCTCGTTTAGATGGCTCTATTCCATTTGTTGTAGCCGAATTACTCGACAGTAAACAGAAAAGGCCGTTAGGTTCGACAACATAGCCGAAATATCCGACATGCGAGCCGAAATACTCGACATGATAAACGAAATGGTCGACAAAAAAATCGAAATAGATGACAGCAATATCTAAATGTTCGACATCAACTCCGAAAAGCTCGACAGCTGACGTCTGTAATTATAAGACGTTATAAAATTGGCCTGCATAAATCAGATTAGTTGCTTGCGCCTCTGTGATTTTTTTATTATATATCCTATAATACGATCTACATAACATATCGGCTTTTTGTGTCAGATCAAAACCATTATCCGAGAGCCAGTATTGGAATGGATCACTATCTTTTTTTAGCAAAATTGAAGATTTACTGTGATTGTATATACTTTTAAGACCATCTGTTAGATGTTGAAAAAAATAATGTTCCTGCAATAGTCGTTGTTTATCATGTGGAGGAAAAGAAAGCTTAACACCGTAATGTTTACTTCCGAAAGATCTTACAAATTCAAAAGTAAATACAAAACCAGCTTGATCACGGATATTTTCCATAATACGTATTAGTCCTTGCTTTCTGTGGGAAGGCTTTGAATCATGAATATCGGCAAAATAGCTAAGTCGATCTAGCGGTACAGTTGTTTCCAATGGTTCGTTGGGAGAGTTAACACTGATAAGAACATGGTGGATTTTTGAAAGATAAATTAATAATTTTTTACGACTATCACCGCCCCGTCCTTTTCCTGATCTTTTATAAATCTCTGTATTCACGGTATAGTACCTAGATAGAAATCCTGTCATCATTTCATCACTAAGTCTGACGTCGTAAATTTTTAATTCGTTTCCTCTTCTATCAAAATTTAGCTTTAAATCTTTTAGAATTGGAAAGCTGTGCATGTGAATGGTTGATCCATTTGATGTGATTTCGTAACGATTAGAAAAAATAATATTACGTTCCATCATTCTATATAAGGCATAGTCTATAACAGTTTTTAATTGATAACCTTGTATTATGGGAGGTTTCTTTTTGCCATCTGCAAAAGATGGATGAGTAATTGCTAAATCTTGTCTGTTTCTTCCGCTCTCTTTACAGAATTGCTGTAAGGTGAAACGAGTAAAACCAAAAAGATCAGTTTGCAGTTTTCGTGTGATAAAAATTATAAAATCCAAAACAATTCCCGCATCTTCGGGGAAAGAACGCTGAATATCCATTATATTGTCTGCGACTGCCCTGTCTATTCTGCTGATTAATAGGTTGCTGTCCATAGGTTGTTATTTGTAAGATAATGACGGATAAAATCATTTGCTCTGGCTATTGATTCGAGCTCAAGCCTATTAATTCTTAGTGGGGCTGATAGGTCCCCGTCTTTTCTTACCGTAATCCATCCCCTTGAAATCCATTCCTCTATCAGCTTTCGACCATATTTTCTTTCAGCCTGCGATTTATTTAGGTAAGGACGTATTTTCCCGACATGGATCAATACTTTTATAGATGTAATTTCGGCGACATATTCAAGAAGTGAGCAAAGTTGATAATGATTCAAATCGCTTAAATTCTGAAATTCCATATTGATTAAATTTTGTACCGGCAGGGGGTAACGAGCCCGCCTGGAATCCTCTTCTGCCGGTTATGATTAGCCTTTTTTAGGGTTTAATTAATCTAGATGTCTTCGGGACTACTCACGTCAGTATATACATACCGGGCATTCGCCTGCCTCCACGCTTTCAGTATATTGAGATTATCTCACTTTCGCGGAATTTCCCTTTTTGAATGGGATAATGCTTTGTCCCCTAATGTCAAAGAACTTGTTGTGTCGGCATCTCGCTGCTGACTATTATCTTTCCCTTACGGGTAAGTATGTTGTTCTGTTATTTTTATTTGAGATAACCTCCAATTGCTTTCTGTCAAGCATTTTTGAGCCTTTGCCTTGGAATGGAAGTGTCGTTAACAGACCTTCTGAAATCCAGCGCCTGATAGTTTCTCTACCATACATTTTATAAGCTGCGGTAAGGCTCAAAAATGGAGGTGTTAACGATAATTCATTAATTATTCGCTCACTTCCATTATTCGCAGCGTTTTCCAGAATCGCACTAAGAATAGTAACCTTCATTTATCACTATCTTTAAAGGTTAGTCCAGTTACTGCTTGAAAAAGCTCCCTCGTAGTTTCTATTATAGTTCGGTCTTGGTGTTCAGGAGAAAGTCGTAACTGATAGTCGACTTGGGACCTACTTTTATTCGTTTTTAATTGGATCATCTTCCAAAGTCCTCTTGGTGCATGTTTGCGGATAAAATCGAGCTCTTGCCGAGACGCCTTGACGAATTTGTTTGAATCTGCCATAGTCATAAAGTTTATATCGCTTTCATATAGTCTTATGATTTTTGTATATGATTTTTTACGCGATGTTGAAAAATTTTATGTGATAATTATGCATAATTGCATAATTATCAGTATATTTGATATCACAAAGTTATGTGTTTTTCATAAAAGTCATATATGACTTTTATGAAAAACATGATTTTTATTGTATGTTTTTATGCAAAATATTGATAGTCAGGAAGATATTTTTTTTAAAAATTCCAGAGTTTTTCAAATACGGGATTATTTAAAGCTTGAACAGCAGGGGTTCGCTGAGGCTTTGGGTGTGCATCAATCGATGATTTCTTATATTGAGAAGAATAAAAAAAAGGTGTCCAATAAAACCAAAAGCTTGATCTGTAAGGTTTTTTTTGTTGATCCTTTGTTTTTCGATGATAGGGAAGATGTAGGGATGTTTCTGGAGGGCAGGGAAAAAGATGCATTGCAAATTGCCGAGGATTTCAGAAGTCATAAGTCTAATGTTCCGTCAAAAAAAGCTTTTGGTGTTACAGCTGGGGGAGGGGCTGATCTTCAGGCTGTAGTTATTGAGAAGTTAACGGCTGAACTTGAACTGACGAAGCAGCTGTTGAATTCAAAGGAAGATCTAGTGCTAGTACTAAAGGAGCAATTGAATGCTATGAATTCTAATTATGCTAATCTCTCGCAGGAACTAGCTGAGTTGAAAAAAATGGTAAGCCAAGATGTGGTTGGTAAACTTAATGAGATCACTGAAAATATATCCGGAGAAAGGGATAACCCAAACGGAGCAAACCCCGTGAAACGCTCAGGGTAGTGTATGTCAATCCAGATCTATTTAAAGGGGTGGTTTTGTTTTTAGTGTATTATGTATGATGCTTAGCGGTTTGTATTATGAATGCGCATCAGTTAAATTGGAAAGAGGGTAGATGCTGATCCTCATAAATCTTTTTAGAAAGCCACCTATTGAACTTTATGTCTATTGTAAATTAAAAAAGTACATGAATTTTGAGCAATTTTCCAATTAATAGCTAAATAATAACATGAAAAAGCCAGGCGCTGAGATAGACGATATCTTACAGAAATATAAAAAGCATATAGGATTGATTGAGAAAATGATCCTCAATATGCATACTATCGCTAATATTAGATATTGGTATGCCTATCTTTCAAAATTTCCGTTGTCAGATATCCAACATCAAGATATTATGGAAATGGAGGCGTTTACAACGAGCATTATCGTGTCCTATAATAGATTATTCGGACAGGGAACCGGAACGACAGTTATGAAGACGAATTTGTTGCCTGCTAATCTGTTGCCAATTCATGATGAAATTATCGAACTCCGTAATGCAAGATATGCCCATCATGGCGAACATTCTACAATAGATAAGGTTGTAAATACAGAATTTATAGATTCTTTGTTTATTGTCACCCCTAAGATTGAATTCACGTTTTGTTTTGGAGCACCCAAACATTGGAATGCGTTATTCCAATGGTGGGATGATCATATGTATAAAGTTTTACATGAGCGTCTGGATTTTTTGTCTAAAGAAACAGGTTTCAAATGGGAAACTCCTTGTGGTCCGCCGCCGCCTTGGATAGATTAATTAGGCATGCTGAAAAATAAAAAAGCCCCTGTCCGAAGACAGAGATCTTAGATTCTCGAGACTAAATATACGTATAAATTAAATCATAACTATTGTTGTTTCAGAATATCCACCGGTGAGACCGTCACAAATACGTCACAACCCTGAATTTTGAATAGTGAAAAATTGTTATTAAATTACTCTAGCAAGCACGAAACAAAGATTTTGTTCTTGTGAGGTGGATAGTCCTACAGGCCCATAATCTCTTGGTCCAGTTAGTCCATCTTTAGGAAAGCAATAATGGATACTTGCCAGGATCGCTAATCTTACTACCTAACTTGGAAATGCGATATACATTTTAAAGAGGATATTCAATTAATCTATTGAAAACGAGCTGCTGTAAAACGGTAATGAATAAGACCTCCGTTATAGACAACAGGTGTACAATTAATAATATTGCGCTCGGAAATTACCAAATAATATTTTCATAAAATGAGTATATTGTAATGATCGTTGTTTATTAAATACAATTTCCTCATATTCATATTTTATTAGATTCAAATCTCTGCCAATGGACAGATAGGATAATATAAAACTTGATATGTCGAGAATATCCTGGTTTTTTAATTGTTTGACATTTAATAATTGGTCAATAAAATTGATAAAGGTTGAAATTGCGCTTGAATAGCTTGATATATTTCCACTTAATTGACCAATAACTTTTATAAAATTTTCGGAAATTTTATAGTTATTTTTCTCAAACCAATAGAACATAGTTTGGTAATTAATATCAACAAATTTGTAGTTCAAATCCAGTAATTTTAGACTTTTAGCTTGATATACTCCTTCTTCTAGAAATTGCTTGTCTTTTAAATATTTAAGAATGGGTATGGTCCAGCATGACTCTAATGATAAGTTTTTAGAGCAACCCACTCTAGCAAACAAATCGTCTGAATATAGTGTTGCATTATTTTCCTGAGCAAGGAGAGCACTATCATAAATGGAACGTCCAAAAGTTCTATATAACTTATCTTTATCTCCTTGGTTAATTGATAAAGTATTGGGATTTTTTATCTCAAAGTGATCTTTCAATAGTTTTAATAACGGATCTTGTTCTGTCTTTAATCGTTCTGTTCCGAAACTTTTTTGCATAAATCTCTCATAGATTATTTCGTAGGAAGATTGCGAAATTAGTAAATGATTGTAATGTTGGCATACTAACTCTAATAATTCCAAGTTAGATAAGGTTATGATTGCCGTTACATCCAAGACTAGAATTTTATTTTCATTGAGATCAAATTTTATTGTTTGTTCTTCTATGGTACCGAAAGATGTCATAATATGGAGCTTTCTTGCAATAATTTGATCTCGAATGTTTAAGGGGTCTTCTTGCCAAGCCTCAGATAACATCCCTAGACCACATTGTCCATTCTCGTAAACTGCGAAAGCATCTTTAAAAGGATCTTCTTTAGTTTTCGTAGAACCTGTTGCCATCATTTTGAGTAGATCATCAATATGAAAGCTTTTAACTGCTGCTTCTCTTTTAAACACACCCGCGGCATCTTCTCTACATTTATTGAACTGATAAACAAATTTGTTCTCAATTGATTTAACAATCCAATCTTTTTGAACGAATATATCATCCATTTCAAAGTGATAACCAACCTCTTTGTTCAACATTTTAATGACCAGGTCATCTTTTAATGAGATTTCATGCTTGCTGCTTATTGGTTCATATAGTTCTGGATCTGTTATTACTAGAATTCTATTTTCGTGTTCCCCGTCAGAAATTACCACTACAGTGTTTGCCTGAACTTTTTGAGGGATATCGATCTGTTCTGAGAAACCATATTTTAACCAAAAGGAGAGATAAAGGTCATTTGAATGGGCAGAATTATGTTTTCGATGATAATCATAGAGGATATTTAAACATTTTGTAGACTTGCCTCTTAATGCCAATAACACCAAGTAATTGTTAAAATCAGTTTCACCTAACTTTTCCGTATTGATTTCTCTACTTAAAAACGTATCGACTGATTCCAGGTCCCCAATTCTAAATTGAGTTGTTACGATAAATAGTTCTACATCTAACCTTTCACTGAATTCCTTGATATAATCTTTCGCGATGGAGATAGCCTTTAGGTGTTGATAATTATCGACATAGATATTGCATTCTTTCAGTGTATAGTTTTCATGTACACCTTTGGACGTCCTTAGTTTTTCGAATTTTTCTTGCAATTTGGCATGGTTACCTGATTGATATAAGTTAGTTATATATCTATCTGTCAAAGGTTCGTAATCATCTAACTCGAAGCGCTTTTCCATAACTTGTATCGCATTTTCCCATTTCTCCGCCTTTTCATAAAGATCAATTAAATCATGAACTACACTTAGTCTAATTTGGCTACCCAATTGATTCCCATAAGAATTTAGTACATTTTCAAACTCCGGATCATTGAGATAAAACAGCACTCTTGCCTCTAGAAATCGAAATTCTATTCCATGGATTGATTTGATCTCCAAAAGCAAGTTTTTGAGATTTTCTCTATCATTATGTTTTGTATACCGAATTGTATATATATACATGGCCTGATATAAATGAATCTGGTCTTGAAGGTTTTTTATTTTAGCAAAACTCCTCTCCATTGATTCATTGAGATTAAGATGGTTAGCAATTTCAAACTGCATCATTATGTCATCTCCATCATTAAATAATCCTACATACTTTTCGATCAGAATAAATGCATCTTCGAATTTGTGATTCATTAATAAAAGCATAGACTTAAGTCGGTAAATCTTTTGTCGACCCAAGTCAAATTCACTTTCAATGCCTGTAAGAAAATTTAGGGCTTCCGTTTCTTTGCGTAAAATATATAGAAATATGGATTTTGCCTGAATTAAGAATAGTTTAGCATCTGTCGCATCGCTTTCGGCATCTATCATTGAATCTACCATTTTAATATAGTCCTCTATTTGAACCTTTAGAGTGCTGCTGATACTTCTTAGGTTAAATATTCGATAATCCGTTTGATAGCGTAAAATTTCACTTTCAATAAATGCAATTTTAACGTCTCCCAGTTCAGAATTTAAGGCATAAGCAGAATGGATACTATTAAAATAATTTTCGAAATCACCTTCTGTTCTATAAGCTATTCCTAGAACCCTCTGTATACTTGCTTTATTTATAAACTTTTCAGGAATATCTTTAATAAAAGAAGCAACTTTATATTTTTTCCGCATTACGAGTATATATCCTTCCCATACTTCGGAATTATTATCCCCATATAATTTGACAGCTTGTTTTATAAGACTTTCAGCCATCTCAATTTCATTTGTATGAACTAGTGTTTGAGAATAATTGCATAGCGCAGCGAAGTTCTCATTATTTTCTTCATAAGCTTTTTTGAAATATTTACTTGCTACTTCCTTATTCCCTAATTCAAAATGGCAATAGCCTATGTTTATGAATAATGTCGACCTGAATTCCGGTTTTTTTATTGTTTGTACATGGGATTCTAAATTTTCAAGCGCTTTAAGTCCTTCCTTAAATTTTCTGTCATTTAAATACTCATTAAAGAAATCTATTTGTGACTTTATTAAGGGGCTATCATCATTTATGGAATCTAATTTTTCGATAATAGCTTTATTTGCACTTTGTTGGGTTTTACTTAATTCTTCTATAGAAGTTATTATTGAATTTTCAAAAGGAGTGGCAACACTTCGAAGTAAAGCATCATAAGTTAAAAAAAACTGTTCTAAAACTTTTCTGTGAAGATTCTGTTGTATTCCATGCTCATAATCGGTTATCTGGGCTGTAATTTCGCTATCAACGTGGTTAATAAAAGGTTCCTTGTCTTTCGAAATGATATAGCTATTCTCAAAAATTTTAAAAGCATCTTCTGTGATCAATATGTTAAAGTAACTTGAATTCCCAACGAGTGCTTGAAATCTTATTAATGTGTGGATGTAAAGAGATCTATTTTCATCCTTTGGCTCTTCGATGTCGTACTCAGCTAAAAACTTAAGTACCTCATTGCTATCTTTAAGTTTTTTATAGCCCTGTTTAGCGATGCCCTTTATTAAATCAGTGACAAATGGTACTCCTAGTATTGTTAAAAAAACAGACTCAATCATTTAAATTATTAAAAGTTTTCAAATAGGAAGTTCTGGATTATTTCAGTTTGGGGTTTTTGGATTTTGTTAGTAATTAATAAAGTTTGACCTAAAAAAACACATCATATTGTAGTAGCTATTATCTGCTTATCTCATCGTAAAAATACGAAATTAAACTAAGAAAACCTTAGATACAATCCCCTAAGATCTCAGCTATAAATAAAATGTCCTTTGCATTTTCAAGTTCCATATTTCGAATTTGTGTCCTCGCAAATTGATCCTAATCTTTTCAAGGTAGTCAATTTGTTTTTCGTTCATTTAACTATGATGCTAGATTGGTTTTTTAGGTTATGGGCACTTCAAAGAAAGGCGGGAAGATATGAGTTTTTCTGGGTGTTAAAACTTTTTGTTTTGGTAATGAATTGTTTAGATATAATTCTCAATAAATACTTGGTTTGAATGGTAAGAAATGCTAATTTTGTGCATCATTGCAGAAGAGCGGTAGGTGAAAAAGATCACAATGAAGTTTTTTGAAATTTCGACTGTGTAAGTTTAGTGTATAGTTCACAAATACTTCACAAATGAAAAAGACAAAAATCATAAGTTATTGACAATGAATACGTCCTTTATAATAAAATGGATTAGATCATCTGACTGTTAATCAGAGGGTCGCTGGTTCGAGCCCAGCTTCAGGAGCAATTTAATAACTTACATAACCGGGGTTTTTAAAATATTCAATTTTTCATTCCTGAATAGCTCAGCCGGTTAGAGCATCTGACTGTTAATCAGAGGGTCGCTGGTTCGAGCCCAGCTTCAGGAGCAACAACGCAAATATTTTATTTGCAAATAAAATTAAAATGTACTATTTTTGTACACTCTATGAGAAAGGAATTTCTCGAAAAATAAATTCCTGAATAGCTCAGCAGGTT
>NZ_DKSP01000220.1:0-3700 GCF_002472745.1 Sphingobacterium sp. UBA7253
AAGTTTGTTCTGTAGGATCTCGAGCTCTGACCGTAGTTTTGCGATCTCTTCGTCTTTTTCTTTTACAAGCATATCATCTGGCCTGATGTTCCATCGGTCCAGTGGCTCCAGAAAATTCAGGAATTCACCAAGTTTCTTTATATTGGAAATATATAGCGGGTGTTTTGAGGAATAGGGATTTTGTCCTTTAAAGTAATCTATCCTATCAGAAACGATATGCCAGGTATGGGAAAAGAATTCCTTTTCTGAGCTATTGTGCTTTGAAAGATAATAATCGAGGTGATACTGATAATAATCACCAAATAACTCTTGTTTTAAGCCATAAATCTTTAAAAGGAAATGATTGTCCTCATATCCATCAGGCACTCCTTTCACAGTACCGATTGCAAATGGGTGGGGCCTGAAGTCAAACGATTTCCTTGCTTTAAAATAATGTGATGCCATATACCCAATTTAATAAAAATATCTGTCTGTATAAAGACAGATATCTTGGGGCTGTTAATACATTTAGATCGTTACTAATATAGATATTCAAATAATTAGGAATCTGATTATTTGAATAGAAAGACCTTTAGATATATAGACTGATAGTATTTGGAGACCATATTTTTTGTTTAGATCAAAGGATTTCACTGCGGATTTTCAGAAGACCTACCCGGGGATAGAGCGTGTTGACCTAACGGAGGAGATGTACCTGTATCCTTATTTTCATCATCTGAAAATGGCCCAAGGAATTCTGGATTGATTCACATGGCAAAAATCGGGAAGCAAAATAAATCTGCTTCCCGAATAGTTTAGCTCGATAAACTTGGTACTTTCATTTCTCTAAATATCGGATGGAATGTAATCTTTCCAATTCGAAGAATCTAAATAGGCCTGCACGCCGAAATTTGTCCCCACCTCCTTCATAATGACCTGCATTCTGGCTATTGGGGAAGATTTTGTTGCAGGAACAGGATCTGAGCCCCAATTAACACCGAAAGCCACACGGAAAAGTTCATATACTTGCCCATAGCTCCCCCTTAGATCGAATTTATGAGTCACAGAGTGCTCTGCCGAATCCGTAAAATGTCCTTCTTCATCTGATGCATAATGTAAGATCAGATACGGAATCTTGGTCTCACCTTCCTCTTCGCTTAAAAATTCATACCTCCCCTTTTGCTGTAGCTCTAATTTTCCATCCTTTTCCAGGAAAAAAAATACATCTTTTTTTTCATTATTAACTAAGTAAAACCGCATATTCTGAAGCAGTGCAGGGTGGTTACTATTCGAAACGACCAATGGAAGATAAAAATCGGTAACTTTCAACTTTACTTCTTCGACGATCCCGGTTACCTTGTCGGTTATCGATATTGTCGTTTCTCCTTTTTTCTTTCCCGAAATAACGATAGCCCCAAAATTTAGGCTACCACCACCGATAAAATCAGCCGTAGCTATATCGCTATTCTCTATTTTAATGTAATAGTCACTGTTTCCGCTGACTATGGGAAGATAACTCTGGCTATTTAAGGGAGCGTTCATTGTGTTTGTAGGCAGTATGAAATCAAATGTCTTACAACCCGTCAGGAAAATAAAGGTGAATAAGGCAATCCATATTCTGTATGGAATATCTAATTTGATCATTTAAGGTTTTATTTGTTAATATTATTTTGTGAAAATCCAGACCTGGGCCTTTTCGTCATATTGGCCGGCAATATCATTATGTTTTAGTTCTTTCAATATCAGCCCGCCGCAGGAGTGGCTTTTATCGGCTTCATTTCTAAATGTTATTTTGTCTATCAGGTCCGGTTTTAATTCTATATAAAATGCTCCGGTTTCACTGCGGTCTATATTTACAGCTATAAACTTTTCGTTTTTATTAATGCTGAAATATACCTCGAGCTTCTGTCCGTTAGGCAATATTTGATAGATTTTCAAGTCCTCTGCTGGATAGGACGGATGATCTCCGAAAATAAGGTCCTCTCCGTCTTCGTCCAGATAATTTATTTTGGTCAGTACCAACATATCTAATTGCCCGCAAATGGTCTTCTCCTTTTTACATGAATTCGCGGAAACAAAGATCAATGATAATAAAAGTAATATAGAATTTTTCATATCTATCTTCTATAAGGGATTAATACGATGGGTGTACAATATGTGGGTTTTTCGGGATCTCGACCAATCTATATCCTTCCTCAATAAGGGATTTCTTCAGGGAATCATTCGGCATATTCTTAAAAACGGCAATTGAAAGTGTCTGACTGGGCAATACCCCCCAAAAGGAAAAAAAATCACGTATTTTCTTTCTAAAAAGAATGCGCCTGAAAGGCTTCTCCTTCCTATCAGCTTTGATATGTTCACTCCCCGGAAACCAAAAGTTGGGGTTGAGTTTTTTAATGGCAATCATGGAAAGGTTGAGTCCGGCTGCAAATTTTTCAAATTCCCGTTCTGAAACCTTATAGACAAAGTTTCCCACCGTTTCATAGGAGAACCTATTTTTCCATATCTTATTGATCGTCCTGTCATTTATTCTTCCCAATAGATTGGCTAAATATAATAAGATAGGCATTTTTGATATCGGATCCTGCGGTTCAATAATTATAATGGCTTTTCTGGCTACCCGAACCATTTCATAGAGCGCTGCGTAGGGACGTGGAAAATGATGATAGCTTTCCTTACAGAGTATATAATCTACGCTCTCGTCTTCCAACGTTAATGATTCAGCGTTTTGGGCGGAGAAATCCTTGATAAATCCTTCTTCATGGGAAACTTTGAGGAAACTGTCATCTAGGTCACTTGCGGTAACATCGTGGATATTCTGGTCAAGCAGGTGGCGTGCGTCATGTCCATATGCATCGCCAAGAGTAAGCCATTTCGCATTTTTGTCCTTGGTGAAAGGATCCAGACATTTGAAAAAAAGCTCCTGGAGCCAGTGATTTATACTTCCTTTATAGTTATTGAGTGACTTGATTACTTTTATCTTTTGTTCCTTTTCAGGATAGAGGGTATTATACCAATTGGCATGGAGGCCATAACTATGTTCATTGAATTGATCCCGTTTTCGTAAATTATTTTCCATGATTAAGTTTATAGTAGTTACATCATCTGATATTGATCAGACAAAAGAATATTCTTCTCTTGGTCTTAACCTTGTTTTAGGTTTATTTATTGTAACGGATAATTATTTACAAACGCTACAGATAAATTAAAATACTGGAGTAAAATTGATAATCATGGAGATATTGGAGCTATATATTCGATTATATACTTAGTTATAGGGCTATTTATCTGGATAATTAGCCTATTAGATATATAGCTTATTGCTATTAGATTCAAATTTGGCTTAAAGTATACTGACCGGTATACCAAAAATGGACTTAATACTATTGCTAAGGCTTAAGAGTATCCCCGGAGGATACTCACAACCCCATTTCAGGCAAATGGAGCAAGAAAAGTAGGGCTCTGCCCAACTTCTGCTTGCTCTAAAATTTCGAACACATATTTTCTTGTATAAGAAACTTTTTCTTTTCCAACACTAAATTTTTTGTAATTAAATAAATAGCAAATAGATGTTTCGATAAAATACAACATTATTCTAGCTCGTGGAATAAAAACTGAATAAAATTGCAATATTAATTCAATGGAAACATTTTGGTAACATAAGAGAATTACTTTTGTTTATATTTTCAAATATGATAGTTTATCACTTGCGTCCTAAACG
>NZ_DKSP01000214.1:0-17132 GCF_002472745.1 Sphingobacterium sp. UBA7253
AACCTGCTGAGCTATTCAGGAGTGTTTTTTCAATTTTTCCGGAGACCCTATCGCGTTTCCGTGATGCAAGTATCGGAAGATTATTAGAATACTACAAATTTTTTGAGCACATTTTTTACAACTTCCTAAATTCCAATTAGAATAATTTATTTTTATTTTTCATACTGCTCCACAAAATCCCCTTTTCAGCACTTAAACCAACATTATCCTTCTTTTACCTTCAATGGCTATTAGCTGATCAATGGGCAATATTGTAAATTCAGTACGATTATAGTAGCACACCTTTCAAAATAAGCGTCGCTACACTAAAATAAATCAGCAAACCTGTTACATCGACTAATGTCGACACAAAAGGCGCTGAAGAACTCGCAGGGTCGGCCCCAAGTCGTTTCATCACAAAAGGCAACATAGACCCCATCAACGACCCCCAAAGGACCACACCAACCAAGGACAAAGAGATAACTAATGCAACCAACACCCAATACTGACCATAGCTATGCGCAAAAGATTGCCATGCCATAATCCTTATAAAGCCCAAAGCCCCCAAAATAAGTCCCAGCAGTAAACCCGACAGAATCTCTCTTCGCATCACACGCCACCAGTCACCCAAGGTAACTTCCCCCAGGGCCATCGCTTGAATAATTAATGTTGAGGCTTGCGAACCGCTATTCCCACCACTGGATATAATAACAGGCATCAGTGCAAACAACATAATCGCACTTGCCATTTGCTCCTCGAAATGCTCAATAACCGTAGCGGTCAAAAGTTGTCCCAGAAAAAGCACAATAAGCCATCCAGCTCTCTTCTTCACCAAGTTCTTAATCGACACATCCAGATAAGGTTCATCCAACGCCTCCGTTCCTCCGATACGTTGCATATCTTCCGTGTACTCCTCGTTTGCTACCCAAAGAATATCATCGACAGTCACAATCCCCAACATAACCCCCTGTTCGTCGACAACAGGCAAGGCCACGCGATTATTCATCCGGAAGATGTTGATCGCTTCCTCCTGGGGATCGTAAGCATTCAGCGAGATCAGCCGATGATCGATCAAATCTCCAACGACTCTATCTGGCTCCGCCATCAGCACATCTTTAATCCGAATATCATCAACCAGCTTCCCATTTCCATCAATCACATACAATACATCTATCGTTTCCGAATCTCTTCCATAACGCCTAATATGCCCCAATATCCGTTCAATACTCCAATGTTCTTTTACGGTAATATAATCGGGTGTCATTAGGCGCCCAACGCTGTCTTCCGGATAGCCCAGCAAAGCCAATGCTTCAACACGATCTTTGGGTGGCAACAGTAAAATTAAATGCTTAATATCGTCCTTCATTTCTGAAAAAAAAGAAGTCCGATCATCGGGAGGTAACTCGTTAATTAGTGCGCTAATTTTTGCTTTAGAAAGCTTCTTAAAAATCCTGTTTTGAGTAGGGAAATCCAGAATACGAAAAACGTTAACTGCGCGATTCAAATTTAACGATTCAATAAATAGTGAACCATGTTCGGGCAACTCATCAATCAGCTCCTCAACTTCTGAAATATTTAATTCATTCAAAAATTCTTCCAGCCTAACAAGATCTCCACCTGCTATCAATTGCTCTATTTGATTCACCTGCATTTCCAGTTCTTCCATATCTCCTATCAATTTAAAAATCCTACATCTAAACAAAGTTTATATGTTACAAAAATCGCTTTTTTAAAGTAAATTCTGCATAAAAAAATAAATAATAAAAACCTACAGTCTGTCGCAGTAATTGGGATAAATACCCGGCGTAACGTTCAAAGCTCAATTCAAAAACAAGACATTTTGTCATTAGCAAAAAATTAAGGGAAACCGTTCTCGCCAACAACTTCAACAGGTCTCTACAAAAGAAAGACGATGAAATTTATCGTCTAATTACCGATCCATTTTTTTTATCGAATAAAATGAATCAGGCCACACCTAACTCGCCAGCATACTCCCGAAAGCAACACCCCATAGTCGTCTGATTTTTCCACAAAAAAAAACAGACAAATTTTCTCGGCGCAGTCTTAGAATCGCTAATTATTTAAGTATATTCGTCGTATGCTTTAACCTGTTCAATATAGTGCTTTTTTTTCAGAACAGCCCAATATCATCAGGTTGTTTTACAGAAAAAAAATAGTAAAAAGAAGTAAATCATAAAAATCATAAAAGCCTATTATTCAAATATAAATAAATTTTAAACAGAAGTTAAAGTTCGTATAAATAGGAATAATAAACTAAAAAAAATAGCAAACACTCGATATACAAAAATTAATGAAACATAAAAACATAATTATCAGCATATTATCATTATTATCATTAATAATATATTCACAAAAAAGTTCTGCTCAATTTTTTGAAGACAGCCAAGCGCCCTTAAGCCAAAAATGGTATAAAATTGAAACCAAGAATTTTCAACTAATTTTCCCTGAGGAGATGAAGAGCAAGGCCCCTACCCTAGCTGACCAGGTTAACCGATCGCTGCGTACAACTGCTAGAAATTACAAAATAACACCGCGGAAAATTCCATTCATTATCCATAACACGAATCTACAAACGAATGGTTTTGTACAGCTGTCTCCACGTAAATCTGAACTGTACAGCACCGCAGGCGCAGAACCCGACAACCAGACCTGGCTACCCAATTTGATCCTTCACGAGTCAAGACACGTAAGTCAATTTGACAAATTGACAGGCATACTACGCGCGCCATTTTTTGAACAATTAGCCCTTGCCTACTACGGATTGACCGTTCCTTCCTGGTATTTTGAAGGCGATGCAACCCTTACAGAAACCATATATTCGGAGGGAGGGCGAGGAAGATTACCCGCTTTTGAAATGCCCATCAAAGCGAACTTTCAATCGAATCACAGCTATAGTTTTAATAAATATTTATTGGGGTCCTATAAAGATATAGTCCCGAGTTACTATACAATCGGCTATCTGATGACCTCCACTTTAAAATCAGAATTACCTTCGAATTATGAAGCCGACCTCTTTTCAGAGCTGAACAAAAAACCATTATATCCCTATAATATCAATCGTGTTTTAAAGAAAAAAATTGGAGGAAATAGTGCCTACTTATACAATAAAACAATAGCAAATTTAGAGACCATATGGAATAAGAAAACAAGCGACTATCAATACCAGAAATACAAAGAAATAGACAAGAAAAACGACAGCTATTACAACAGCAATTTATTACCAAAACACAAGAACGGTCTGATCTATTTCATTAAGCAGAACCCACAAAAGACCAACGCAATTTACACGTATGATGTGGCAACAAAAACAGAAAATAGGCTCGCTAAGACTGGCATACAGTTAACACCACATTTTGACGTAAACAGCAATTACATCGTATGGGACGAGCTCCATAAAGATCCGCGTTTCAACAAAAGAACATACAGCGTTATCAATGTCATGGATCTCAAAACAGGGAAAATTAGCCAGCTCAGCAAACAGACGAGATATTATTCACCCATTTTAAGCCCATTAGACGAAACCATTGCCTGCGTCGAGGTCGATTTATCCAACGACAGCTATCTAACGCTCATAGGCCTTAAAAACAACAGCATCATCAAACGGATAAAAATAGGCAATTCCGAACAGCTCCAACACCCTGCTTTCAACCCCAAAGGCGATAAAATAATAGCAATACGATTATCCGAATCCGGAACCGCACTGTGTGAAATCGATCTGAAAAATGACAAAATCACCAACCTAACACCTTGGGACAACCAGCAATATGAAAGACCGCAATACCTTTCGGGTATGAAAATCATCACAAAAGCTAACTTCAACGGTATCGATAATATTTACAGCATCGACCTCCTATCTGGAAAGAAACAGCTTTTGACAAAGGCACAATTTGGCGCGTTCAACCCTTTTTACGATAACGATACAAGGCAATTATTCTTCAACGACTATCAGTACAACGGCTACAAGATCGCCCAGACATCCATCGATACCGCATTTGATATCGACCCAGAAACGGATTACTTTTCGCATTATTACGCCACCGCATTGACCAGAGACAGCGTAAAAAATATCGCTGCAGTCTCCGTAGATACTAGTCAGCACTACCAAATTGTACCCTATCGTGGACTGGGCAGAACGTTCAATTTTCATAGTCTTTCGCTAAGTAGCAGCAATTTTGAAAGCTTCGACAATTTTAAACCCGGAGTCTTCTGGTTATCAAACAACATCTTAAACACCACACAAATTGCTCTGGGGTATGAATATGACACCGACATTCGAAAAGGAGTATACTCGGCAGAACTTACCTACAACAAGTACTTTCCAAAATTCTCGCTACGCTATGAAAACAGAGGGCAAATTGCAGCAGCAAGCATCCCTAACAAACCTGACAGTAGCATCCGTTTCGATTGGCGCGAGCATTATATATCTTCACAGATCTCCATCCCACTCTCCTTTTACAAAAGAGACTACGTCTACTCCACTGGATTCAACCTGGCGACAGCCTATCTACGGCGCTATGACCTTAACCGCACAGACGTCAAGAACTTTAATTATGAGACTGCATTTCCCTTGACCTATCAGCTTTACCTCAATCGAAATGCTCGAATGGCCAATATGGACCTCTACCCAAGATGGGGACAAAATTTTAGTGTCACCTACCGACATACGCCTTTTGAAAACAATGCAAAAGGTGAAATTTTATCAGCAAGAACAGTATTCTATCTACCTGGATTTATGAGCAATAACGGTTTTCAAATTAGATTGAGCGCCCAAACAGGATCAGGAATTTATCAATACATCAACGATATCCCTCTTGTGAGTGGATTTAGCTACTACAAATATGAAAAAATAAAAAACACGGTGTTGGTCAACTATCGTTTCCCTATAGCTTATCCCGACCTCGGATTAGGATCTTTAGCCTATATTAAACGTGTAAAAGGAGGAATATTTGCCGATTATCAAAATATACACAAACACAGGGAGATCTCACCAAAAAGCTTTGGAGCCTATCTGTCGCTTGATTTCAATGCTTTCAGATACCCACTTCCAGATTTCGAATTTGTCGTTAAGGGTACCTATATCAATGATAACACGACAACACAACGTGTAGTTCCAACTTTCAGTTTAAACTACACCTATTAAGGATAAACTGCTTAAGGATGAATCGCCCAGTTAAAATTCAGTGCCAAGGCATAATGATCCGATAAGGGCAATCCTTTGACATTGGTGAATAGATTATTCTCTATTTTATAATCCCGGGCAGCAAGACTGAGGTGACTACTGCTCCGATAGAGGATCTTATCGATAGATTCGCTCTGATTGCTGATAGACAACATATGTGGCGGCTTAAACTCATGTCGCACCTCAGGCACTAAGCCTCCATTTTCGAGCTCAACCCAGCTATCAACCAATGTTGTGGAATCCATAAAATCATGCAGGTTATCATCACAAAAACTATAATGTGCATTAAAATCACCCATTACAATAAGTGGCTTACCACTCGAATGCTCTCCAATATAATCACGTAGCTGATTGAGATTATCCCGGCGTGCACTTGAAGCTTTCCTGCTATTTTGTGCATTTGCATGAACATTATAAACATCCAACCAGACTTCAGGAACGATTTCTATCTGAACTAAGGTGAAGCCCTTTGGTGTCAGAAAATCGGCTCCTGTACGTTTTTTCCAGGGCACACGGACAACATCGGTCATCGGAAAATGAGACAGGGTATTGAGACCATCACCAAAGGGAACACGTCCCTTGGTTCTTGTGCGATATGGATGTGAATTACCGCCCCAATATAGACTTCTATTATAATTGAAATCCTCCTGTACATTAACAATGTCAAAAGGATTGATCTTCTTTCCAATTTCAGCAATACTTCTGCTTCTTCCTGTAATCGCAGAGGAAATAATCCCGGGCAACCCCGCTACATTATACGTCAGTACCGAAAAAAAACCAGAACTATCTTTTTCTTTACTCTTATTAGCATCCATCAATATCTGCATATATAACCATGTCATGATAAATTTAGCAAATACAATAAAAACTCACCAGTGCTACACAAACATTTAACAGATAATTGATTTAATCTGACATTACATCCATAGTTTCGTACAAAACATCGATCTTTTTTTAATAAAAAAGGGACAACCTATGTTGTCCCTTTCTAAAGATTTGATTTATATTAATCTTCAAGTGCCTTCACCCCTGGAAGAACTTTTCCTTCCATGTATTCCAAAAGCGCACCACCACCTGTACTGACGTAACTTACATCTTCAGTCATACCAAATTTACTTACCGCAGCAGCAGAATCACCACCTCCTATTAAAGAGAATGCCCCATTCTTCGTTGCTTCCACAACAGCATCAGCTACAGCTTTGGTACCCTTTGCAAAGGTATCAAATTCAAAAACACCCATTGGACCGTTCCAAAGAACTGTTTTAGAATTTTTGATGATCGCTGCGAAATTTGCTGCAGACTCCTGACCAATATCCAGACCTTGCAAATCTGCAGGAATTTGATCATTTGGTCCATCATATACATTGGCATCGTTTGAAAATGCATCTGCAATCTGAGCATCCGTAGGAATAACCAAGTTTACACCTTTTTCCTTCGCTTTTTTCACCAACTCATTCGCTAAATCAAGTTTATCGATTTCAACCAATGATTGACCAATTTCACCCCCTCTAGCTTTGATGAACGTATAAGCCATACCTCCACCAATTAAAAGGTTGTCAACTTTATCCAATAAGGCCTCAATTAACTGAATTTTATCAGAAACTTTTGCTCCACCCATGATAGCCGTAAATGGTCTAACCGGATTGTTTAATACTTTTTCTGCATTTCCGACTTCTGCAGCCATCAAGTAACCGCTATACTTAGCTCCTGGAAAAAATTGCGCAACAATTGCTGTCGAAGCATGAGCTCTGTGGGCTGTACCGAAAGCATCGTTCACATAGATATCACCTAATTTTGACAACTTCTCAGCAAATTCAACATCTCCTTTTTCTTCTTCTTTATAGAAGCGAAGGTTTTCTAGCAATAAAACCTGACCAGCTTGTAAAGCTGCCGCTTTTTCTACGGCCTCTGTACCGATACAATCATTGGCAAACTGAACATCAGTACCTAAAACCTGTGAAAGATGAGCAACAATATGTTTTAATGAATACTTATCAGTAGGACCATCTTTTGGCCTTCCTAAATGGGACATCAATATCACGCTTCCACCATCGTTCAAGATCTTCTTTATTGTTGGAGCCGCTCCCTGGATACGATTATCATCCGTAATATTGAAATTTTCATCCAAAGGCACGTTGAAATCCACACGTACCAAGGCTTTTTTACCTGCAAAATTTAAATCGTCTACTGTTTTCATTCTGTAACTTTATTGATTTGGGATTAGATCGTTTTGTCAAACGAACAGCTAAATATAAAAAAAAGCATTTGCTTTCATTAGAAATAATTATTTATTCATGGCAATCCGTACATTGGATCGAACTTCTCCGCACGCAACGTAAGAATTACCGGCATCGTTATAAATTATAATCACCTACAACAATACCACGATTGGACTTCCTTTACGAATCAATTACTAGTGAATCTCAACGCTATAAGGCATTCTCGCCTGCACCCCCGTCTGTGCTGTAGCTTTTCTCACGACATCAAAATAACGATAATATTCGCCCATTTGCTCTTTTGCAATCCAAACTTGGACTTTTTCTTTTGAATTATTTAATATCGAGGTAAAAGGATCTTCTTTCTCCGGATATTGGGACACTTTATATTTATTCAGATTGGCCTTTTTTGCGGCAGCCTGAATAGCGGCATCCAAGTTTCCGAGACGGTCAACCAATTTATTATTCACACCTTGCGCACCGGTCCAAACTCTTCCCTGCCCAATACTATCTACATCAGCAATGGATAATTTACGGCCGTCTGCAACAACTTTAGTAAATGTACCATATACTTTATCCACTTCCCGCTGGATGATATCCCTTTCTTCTGCTGTCAACGGCCGATCGAAAGAAGTCATCAAATCAGCAAACTTACCCGTCTTTACACCATCATAATGCACTCCAATTTTATTGTTCATCAGATTTTGGAAATTAGGAATCACACCAAATACACCAATAGATCCTGTAATTGTAGTTGGTTCAGCAAATATCGAATCTGCTGCCGCCGAGATATAATACCCACCTGATGCAGCTAAATCTCCCATCGACACAATTACGGGCTTCACTTTCTTGGTCAAAATAACCTCCCGCCAAATAATATCGGACGCTAAAGCAGATCCGCCTGGTGAATTCACACGCAAAACAACAGCTTTAACAGCATCATCTTCTCTTAATTTTCGTAGTTCGCGGGAGAATTTATCACCACCGATTTGGCCTGGTCCTGTTCCTTCACCATCAACAATTTCTCCGGCAGCATAAAGAACCGCGACTTCAGATCCGCTCGCATCATCTTTTAACTTTTTATTATAATCCAACAGGGAAACAAACGATATCTCATCCTTTTCCGAAATTTTCAAACGTTTTCTCAAATCCGATAAAAGTTCGTCTTTATACAACTTGGCATCTGCAAGCTTATATTTTACCGCGTCGTCCGCATCCCGGACACGATAGTCATTCGCAATAGCCCGTAATGAATCGGCAGCAATATTTCTGCTCGCTGCTATTTCATTAATAAAGGTACTGTATATACTTCCCAAATATGATGTTACCTGCAAGCGATTGGGATCACTCATTTTATTTAAAAAGAAAGGCTCAACAGCACTTTTAAATGTACCTACCTTCACAATTTGCATCTCCACCCCAACCTTGTCCAAAAGGTCTTTATAGAACATCGTAGAACTTGCCAAACCTTTAAAATCAATCGTCCCTTGCGGATTAACGTACACCTTATCGGCGGTGCTCGCTACATAATAGGCCTTTTGGTCATACCCCGCATTATAAGCAACAACAAATTTCCCGGTTTTCTTAAAAGCCAAAAGTTCGTCTCTCACTTCCTTTAAACTTGCAAAGCCAACTCCGATATGACTAGCATCTAAATAGATCCCTTTAATATTCCCATCCGTCGCCGCATACTTGATCCTCGCCAAAATATCGTCTAGACCAATATTTTTAGTGGAATAACCTGGAAGATTGAGACTACCCAAAGGATTCGCTTCGCTTCTCTCTGAAATATCATAATCAAAGGATAGGTATAAAACCGAGTTGCTTTTAACAACAATCTCCTGATCCGAGGATGCCGAGCTGATGATGGCCCCAATAATCCCCATCAAAACAATAAACAACACAACAAAAGAGATCACAATCCCCGTAATTGTTGCCAGTACGTACTTAAAAAATGATTTCATATTTTGTAATTAAATCCGATCCATAATCGATCTTCCTGTGAAAAGACTTATTTTCACTAAAGGTAATGCAATATTTTTTATTCACCCAGTCTTTTATTTCATCTACCCCACATTTTATTCGCGAAATTAAGGCTCATAGCCTGAAAGAAATTTACATATCCATAGACCATTAATACACTAAATCCAAAAAATAGCCGAAATTCAAACAACTAAGTTTCACAAAATCTTAATTTAGCATCATGAATCAGATTTATATACTATTGGGCACTAACCTTGGGGATCGTTTTCAACAGCTTGATCTAGCGAGAAAACAACTTGAAACACATGTTGGAGCAATTATTGAAGCTTCTTCGATCTATGAAACAGCGGCCTGGGGAGTTGAAGACCAACCGCCCTTTTTAAATCAGGTCGTTTTAGTGGCATCCCGGTTACAGCCCTTAGCATGCTTAAACCTGACACAACACATCGAACAGGAATTAGGACGTATCCGTATAAAAAAATGGGGTGAAAGAGTCATTGATATTGATATACTCTACTTTAACCAGGAAATTATCGATCTGCCATCGTTGCAGATTCCACACCCTTTTATTGCTGATCGCAGGTTTACACTGGAGCCTTTAGTGGAAATAGCACCAGCCTATATCCATCCCGTTTACAAAAAAAATAACGTATATTTATTGAATAAATGCAAAGACGACTTACCTGTAAAGAAAATTAGCGACGATGAACCATATCGATATTGAACTGATCAACCAAAACATGTTTGACAACCAAGACTTAATCAAACAATTTGTATCCATGTATCTTATTCAAACACCTGTCGATTTCGACAAGCTCCGCGAAGCAGTGGATGAGGGAGATCTTCAAAAGATTGGCGATGCTGCACATCATATCAAGCCGACTATGGACTATATCGGTGCCTTTCATCTAAAAGAAAAATTTGAGGAATTAGAGACCAATTCAAAGAACGAAGCATCTTTTGACAGCCTTCGGGCCACTTTTGGTGTTATCGATATTGAAATGAAAGAGCTTCTATTTGAATTGGAACAATATGAAAAAACGATCTAAACCAGATCGTTTTTTTTATTAAAATGCAATGCTGATAATAGGAAATATAAAATTAAAATAATCGGTAAAGCCATAAATTGACCAACAATAAACAAGATCAGCGTCAGGATCAAAAATATGAAGCGAAATTTATTCGTTTTCCAATCCATCGAACTAAATTTCATCGAAAACAACCTAATTTCACTTACCAAAAGATAACTGGTTAAAAGAACACTACCGATTAATACAATCGGATTTAAAACCAATTGTGGGTATTTGTCTGCGATATAAGGTAGAGAAAGCACATAAAATGTATTCATTGGCGTATTCAAACCAATGAAATCCGAAGTTTGGCGCTCATCCAGGTTGAACTTTGCTAAACGTAAAGCCGAGAAAACAGTAATGATAAACCCTAAATAAGGTAACAGAGAACCATCAGGAAATACCTTTGTCAACAAGGTAAACATGATTGTCCCAGGTAAAAAACCAAAACTGACCATATCAGCCAACGAATCCAGCTCCTTTCCTATTGGCGATTTAACATGAAGTAGTCTCGCTACCATTCCGTCAAAAAAATCGAATATCCCGGAAGCAAATACGCAAATAGTGACAACTTGAATATTGCCTTGCAATGCCATCAATACAGCGATACAGCCACTAAATAAATTTAGACAAGTCAGCAGATTTGGGATATGTTTTTTCATGTACAGGATCTATTTTATAAAAAAAGCCATCATTTGATTAAAAATGATGGCTAAAATATCAAAATTTGATGGGATTACCCATTCATACTGATCAAAAATTCTTCATTTGATTTAGTTCCACGCAATTGACCTTGTAAAAATTCCATGGCCTCTGTAGAATTCATATCCGATAAGTGGTTACGAAGTACCCAAATACGTTGTAATGTTTCTTTGTCAGTCAATAGATCATCACGACGTGTACTCGATGCGGTGATATCGATCGCAGGGAAAATTCGTTTGTTTGCCAACTTACGATCCAACTGTAATTCCATATTACCTGTACCTTTGAATTCCTCAAAGATAACTTCGTCCATTTTAGAACCTGTATCTGTCAATGCTGTTGCTAAGATCGTCAATGAACCACCATTTTCAATATTCCGGGCAGCACCAAAGAAACGTTTTGGTTTGTGTAAAGCATTCGCATCCACACCACCTGACAAAATTTTACCTGACGCAGGCGCCACTGTGTTATAGGCACGTGCCAATCTTGTAATCGAGTCTAACAAGATAACGACGTCATGTCCACATTCTACCATACGTTTAGCTTTCTCAAGCACGATGTTTGCAATTTTAACGTGACGGTCAGCCGGCTCATCAAATGTCGAAGAAACAACTTCCGCGCGTACACTTCTCGCCATATCAGTAACCTCCTCAGGGCGCTCATCGATTAATAAGATAATCAAATAAACTTCTGGGTGATTTTTTGCAATAGCATTTGCAACCTCTTTCAACAAGTTTGTTTTACCCGTTTTCGGTTGAGCAACGATTAATCCACGTTGACCTTTACCTATAGGCGTAAATAAATCCATGATACGTGTAGAGTAATTTCCAACACCCATATCTAAATTTAAACGCTCATCAGGGAATAATGGTGTCAAATAATCAAATGGCACACGATCGCGTACCTCAGCCGGATTTTGTCCATTGATAGCCTCAACCCGTACCAGAGGGAAGTATTTTTCACCCTCTTTAGGCGGACGGATACAACCACGTACCGTATCTCCCGTTTTCAAACCAAATAATTTGATCTGAGATTGTGATACATAAATATCATCAGGAGAAGTCAGATAGTTATAATCTGATGAACGTAAGAAGCCATAACCATCAGGCATGATCTCCAATACACCCTCATTAACGATCACATTATCGAAATCTGTACTTGAAGAAGTGTTTTCTGCTTTAGGAGTTTGTGTTGCTTTTTCAGGTTGGGGACCTTTATCTGCTGATGGTGCGTCTTCGGTTGCAACCGGGGTTTCGTCATGCTCAGAAACTTCACGTTTTCTTACCGTGACAGGTTCCGCAGTCTTTACGGTCCGCACACGTTTACGTGTACGTTCAGCATGTTCCTGATTATCATCCTCTACTTTAGCTGCTTTTTCAGCTGGCGCTGGAACTGCTTCCTCTTCCCCACCGGTATTGCTAATTCTTTCGATTAATTCTTGTTTACGCAATTTATCAGCATCTGCGATACCGATCAACTTAGCAATCTCGCGCAATTCCGATACGAGTTTAGCGTTTAATTCGTTAATATCCATTAATGTGTTGTGTATGATTTTTGGATTTTTTTTTGAGCTTTTTTCTGAATTCTGATTACACACTTAAACAAGTTTCCATGATTAAGTGAGATGAAGAACTTAATGATTTCTTTTAAACCCGAAGTGGATTAAATATTGAGAACCTAGACAAAGAAAAAAACAAATTTTGTTATTTCAAAATATTTCAAAAAAAATATTTACTATTGTAGCTAGTAAAACGATTTAACAACATTTTTAGATTGAATTTTATATTTTTTTTCATAAGTTCGTACCTTTCAAAATTTAAGTTTTTAGATCCCTTATATGGAACAGCAACAAACTAAAACCAATTACCCCGCACTCTACACATTGATTATTGTGTTTTTCTTTTGGGGGTTCATTGCGGCAGGGAACAGTGTTTTTATACCGTTCTGCAAAAATTACTTTCATTTAGACCAGTTTCAATCCCAGTTAATAGACTTTGCTTTTTATACAGCCTATTATATTGGTGCATTGTTACTATTTATATTCAGTTCAATCGGAGGAAAGGACCTGGTTGGAAAATGGGGATATAAAAAGAGTATCGTTTACGGTTTACTTTTCTCGGCCTTGGGTGCAGCAGCCATGATTGTTGCTGTCGAAGTAAACTTGTATGTTGGTATGTTGTTGGGATTATTCGTTGTAGCTCTTGGTTTTTCATTACAACAGACTGCAGCAAATCCATTTGCCGTTTTATTGGGTGATCCAAAAACGGGTGCTTCCCGCGTCAACCTAGGTGGCGGTATTAACTCATTCGGTTCTACAATAGGCCCCTTGATCATAGGTTTCTCTTTATTCGGCACATTCGAACCTGTTTCAGATTCAGAAATTGCCAATCTTCCATTAAACAAGGTTGTATATCTTTATGTTGGAGTTGGTTTATTGTTTCTTTTAGCAGCTGCTTTATTCAACTTTAGCAAAAAGGTCCCAGCTGGAATCAGTGATGAGCCAATGGAAAAAGCCAATAAGGCATTACGCACATTGATCATTATGACCATCTTGTTGTTTGGCATGTTTGCTCCTGTTTTCTTGAGTTATAAGAGTGACTTGGCTTTACATATTGAACAATTACACCAACAGGTATCAAGTTTAACGGATCAGGTTCAGATCGATCAACTCAAATTACATATTAAAGAAGTTTCTCAACCCCTAGAAATGCAACGCATGCTTTGGCTTGGCGGTGCTTTAGTTGTAGTTATTGGCGGCTTATTATTTTCTAATAAAAGTGCTAAAAAAAATCCGGAAGGTTGGGGTGCAATGAAATACCCCCAATTAGTATTGGGTATGCTCGCCCTATTTATATACGTTGGTGTTGAAGTAGCTATTGGTAGCAATTTAGGTGAATTATTAACGTTGAAAGAATTCGGCAATCTGCAATCATCGGAGATTACACCTTATGTATCTATGTATTGGGGCAGTATGATGATCGGACGTTGGGCTGGTGCAATTACTGCATTTAACTTAAGTAAATCCACGAAAAAGACATTGTTGATTATTGTACCTTTAATCGCGTTTTCGATTATTATTGGCGTCAATACACTTGCAGGATTTGAAATGTCTCACTTATACTATTATGTAGCATGTATTATACTTCAGATTATAGCATTTTACATCAGTAAAGAAAAACCAGCTCGTACATTAATCACTTTTGGTCTATTTGCAATCATTGCCATGATAATTGGCTTATTATCGTCTGGCACTGTAGCAATTTATGCCTTCTTGTCGGGAGGACTTGCATGCTCAATTATGTGGTCCTCGATTTTCAGTTTATCGATTGTAGGTTTAGGTAAATATACCGCTCAAGGTTCGGCATTTCTTGTCATGATGATTCTTGGTGGTGGCGTACTTCCTCCGATTCAAGGAAAATTAGCAGATGTCATCGGCATTCATAACTCCTATATTTTACCTTTGATTGGGTTTTCTTATATTGTTTTCTTTGCGATATTTGTTAGGGGAATATTAACCAAACAGGGAATCAATATTGACGAAATAGAGGCTGAAGGGGGCCATTAATACCCCTCACTAATTGTAAATAGTACACTATTTAAACAATTTTATTACACAGCTCAAAAACTGGCTTAACAACATCGTTAAGCCAGTTTTTTTATAAAGTCACCAAAGCACAAAAATTTATTTTTTGAAAAATACGCGGATAAATTATGATATTTAAAATTAAAAAATGTATTTTCGGGGAATTGATTAATGAATTGATTACTCATTTTATAACGATAAACACAATTAAAACTACTCAATAATGATAATCATTGCTGACGGGGGATCAACAAAAACAAACTGGTGTTTGTTAGACGATTCGAATAAAAAAATCTACTTCAACACAGAAGGATACAACCCTTATTTTGTTGATAGTGAATACATTGTAAACTCCCTAAAAAAAGGACTACCGCAAGATTTACCTTTTGAAAAAATCTCAGAAGTAAACTATTATGGTGCAGGTGTTCATAACAAGGAAAAAGCACAAATTGTAGTTGATGCATTAAAACAAGTATTTACTACAGCTGAAGTTGAAGTAGGACACGATCTTCTTGCAGCAGCAAGAGCATTATTAGGAACTCAAGCCGGATTTGCTGCGATCTTAGGAACAGGAACAAATTCTTGTCTATACGATGGTAAAGAAATCACATTAAACATCGACTCAGGTGCTTACATTTTAGGTGATGAAGGTTCTGGTAGTTATATTGGTAAAAAATTACTGGCAGATTATGTTCGTAATTTGATGCCTAAAGATGTTAAAGAAGTATTTTATAACACGTATAAAATGACAAAGGACGAAATTATGGACGCGGTTTATACCAAACCAATGCCAAATCGTTTCTGTGCAAGCTTTAGCAAATTTGTCTATGACAACAATGTAAATATCGAATACACACGCAATATTGTTGATGAAGCTTTTGAAGCATTTTTCAGAAATCTTGTCAGCAAATACCCTAACTATCAAAGCTATACTTTCAACTGTATCGGTTCGGTTGGTTACAATTTCAGAAATGTATTAGCTGAAAAAGCTGAGCAATATGGAATGAAAGTAGGTAAGATCTTACGTTCTCCTATCGACGATTTAGTACAATTCCACATCGATAGAGCGGCAGCAACAGCCAAATAAAAAAGAAAAATAATCTTTAACATAAGGAAAGGTATTCAATAAAATTGGATACCTTTTTTTGTTGCTCTTCCCCCACTCTCTTGACCTTATGGTCTTCTCCTCAATGAAAATCCCCGCTAATATTAATTTCCAATAAACTAATTCATACCGTTTTACAAGACATTTTAATGATTTAATAACAGGAATTTCATCGGTACAAAATAAAAGTATCTTTTTTTTGTAAAAGAAGATAACAGATTTATTGAATGAAAAATCGTGGCATACAATAATACAAAAAACGGTAAAATAGACCGCTCATGATCGATTCATTTCAGGCAAAGCCGTGGAAGGTGAACTATAGTCCTCAACAGCGGGACAAACAACAAAATCAACAAAGGTCGAAACATCTTTGTAGACATAAATGAATAAAAAAATTTATTGCAAATGAAAAGAAGCCTTGATATACTTGTAATCTCAGATTTACACCTAGGTACCTACGGTAGTAGAGCTAAAGAGCTTTTACTTTACCTAGAGTCCGTATCTCCCAAAATACTGATACTCAATGGAGACATCGTAGACATTTGGCAATTTAAAAAAAGTTATTTTCCGCAAGAACATCTCAAAGTCATCAAAAAAATCATTGACATGAGCTCTTCGGGCACAGAAGTGCATTACATCACGGGCAACCACGATGAAATGCTGCGCAAATTTACCGATCTAAAATTAGGTAATATCAAGCTGAGCAATAAACTCCTTCTTTCACTCAATAATCAAAAAGTGTGGATCTTTCATGGAGACGTTTTCGACGCATCCATTCATCATTCTAAATGGTTGGCCAAACTCGGTGGATGGGGTTACGACAAACTTATCCAGCTCAATAATATCATTAATTATTGCCTAGATAAAATGGGTAAGGAGAAATATTCTCTTTCTAAAAAGATCAAAAACTCCGTTAAAAAGGCCGTCAAGTATATATCAGATTTTGAACATACAGCGACTGAACTAGCGATTGAAAAAAATTACGATTTCGTCATCTGTGGACACATCCACCAGCCTCAAATCAAAGAAGTCATTACCCGAAAAGGAACCTGCACGTATATGAACTCAGGAGATTGGATTGAAAACCTCAGTAGTTTAGAATATAAAAATGGGGAATGGAAGCTGTTCTATTTTGAAGAAAATAAAGAACAAATCCTGAAGAATAAAATCATCGATATCCCTCTTTTCAGCCTGGAAGATCTTAAAAAGATTGTCATCTCATAAAGATTGTCATGTCTTAATGAACACAACAGAGATCTGCATATAATCAGGAAAACACTAAAACAAAGCCGAG
>NZ_DKSP01000214.1:17230-33116 GCF_002472745.1 Sphingobacterium sp. UBA7253
CTCGGCTTTGTTTTAGTGTTTATAGTTCAAATGTTGCACCGATTTTCGGCAATGACAATGAAATATCCTCATTTTGGAATTTATCCAAAGCTTGTTGTTTATCGATCGTTATTGGCGGAAATGAATCGTAATGGATACCAACTACCCGAGCACAATTCACAAACTCAGCCGCTTTAATTGCATCATCCACATCCATTGTATAGTGCCCACCTATAGGTAAAAATGCCCAATCCAGGTTCATGTCTGCCAGCAATTTCATTTCCATAGTCAGTGCGGTATCGCCGGCAAAATAAATTTTTTTGCCTTTTACATGGAAGACAAATCCCACAGGAAACCCGCCGTATTGACCATCAGGTGTACTATTGGTATGTGCAGCATACACCATCTTGACCGAACCAAAAGGCAGTTGAACTGTTCCGCCCAAGTTGAATTCGATCACCTTATCGTCAGGTACGCCCTGTCTTCTCACCCAGCCTGCAGTTTCAACAATCGCTAAAACAGTGGCATCGCTGTTTTTTTGAATTGTCGCCATATCGGCCACATGGTCCTGATGTCCATGACTTAAAAAGATATAATCCGGTTTAATTGTATTTACATCGATTTCTTTTGCAAGTGGATTATAAGTAACAAATGGATCTAAAAGAACCTTCGTTCCGTCAAAATCAAACTCTACACAAGACTGTCCGTAATAAGTTGCTTTCATGATAATATCGCTATTGATTAAATAATCCGCCTAGTCCTCCTAGTCCACCCAACATATCTTTACTTGCTGCCTGCATTTCAGCCTGGCTGATATTCTCAGCTTGCGCAATTGCCTTATTCAGAGCAACCACAAGCAACTCCTCCAATTCTTCCTTATCTGCGTTTGATAAAAATACAGGATCGATGGTAACCTCTTTTATCTCTTTGTTTGCTGTCGCTACCACACGGATTAAACCACCTTCCACTTCACCAGACACAGAAATTGAATCCAATCTTTTCTTGATTTCCTCCGCCTTTTGCTGGGCTTGAAATAATTTGTCAAACATATTTATATCATTTATTTCAGGCCAATTTACAAAAATCTGCGCATACCTACTATTGCTAATTTACTTTCGCCAATGCTTCCCTTTTTTTCTGAAGGTTGTCTGATCTTATTGGCCAGAAAGAACCTTCAGTTCGCTTTCATTGCTCTTGGTGTCTGCGAAGTCAGGAAGGTTTTGTATTTTTGCAACATGCAAAGCAATCAAGAAAAACTAGTCGCCCATATTTTGGACCAGTTGGACCTAAATCCGGCAGCTATTCCAGCTGAAACCTACGACACATTAATTTCAGATCGCCCTCAACTTGTCGACATTGACGATATGATCTCCTATATCAAACGTATCGGGACTGATCTCGATGCCATTGATAAAACAGTTGAACTGGTTGAAAAAATTGAAGACGAAACAAGTATTCTCATCCATAAGCTTAAGTTTATTTCGGCTACTGACAGGCCCAAGGTATTGGTACTGGACCAAATACAGCCGCTTGAAATAAACCGTTCTGCCTATCTGCAGGAAGCCATAAAAATAGCCGGTGGTATTCCAGTTACAACAGAAAATGAAGCCGATAAAATCATTGTCATCGGTCAGGGAGAACAGACATTTATCCAAATTCCACAATTGTTGAATTCGGCAGCTATCGCATCATCCAAAGCTATCGAGCTCGATCAGGTCTTCATCATGACCAATAAACAATTTGCACAGATTCCCGGATATAATTATTTGAGCGAACTTGAATCCTTAGCCGAAATTCTTCAGCCAAAGTATTTTGTGTATGGTCATGAAGGAAACGATTGGCTACAATTTCAACTAAGCTAAAAAAACAAAAATATAGGTATAAAAAAACAGCTCCAGTAGAACGGGAGCTGTTTTTTTATACTTTAGAATTTTAGTTGTATCTTCTGCGTAGGACGTTGTATAATTTTTCAACGGTATGCGGTTTATCTGCCCATTTATTTTTAATCGCATAATTTGTCTGCAAAAATGCATCCGCTTCCGCATAGCTTGTAAATCTATTCAATAATTCGACAGCCTCACTATACGCTAAACTATACCCATTAAACAAATCCTTAATAAATAAGAGCTTATCATTTAAGCTTATTCCTGCTTTAATATCTGTGAGTTTATCGCTATGTCCAGATTGATTTACCTGATAAACACGGTTCTGCACGCCAGCTTGCTTCTGTTGAGAGATAATTTCATTTAAGGTCAATGGTCTCGCGGGAGCTTCTTCAATGACCGTATTGATTTCTTCCTGAATAAACACTTCTTGCGGCTGCTCAATTACGACTTCTTTTGGTTCTTCGATGACTTCTGTAACGAAGACAGTAGGTTCTTCAACTTGCGCTGTAACTTCCTTTTCTGCCTGATAAGCTAATTCCTCCACTGGAGCAGCCTCAAAAACCGGTGGCGTTGCAACAACTGGCGGCGCGACAGGTTCAGCAATTGCAGGGCTAGGCTCTCCCGATTGTATCGGTTCACTTTCAGAAACAAATGAGGTTTCTGGCTCTTCCAATTTTACAGGTTCACGTTCAGAAATAAATGGGACTTCGTTTTCCCCCACACTGGTTTCTTCATTTGCTACAATGGCTTCTTCATTTCCACGGTTGAAATCTTCAACTGGTTGAGCTTCTTGAATCTCGCTTTCAGTCGGTTCAGCAACAACTTGCTGCGCTGAAGTTCTAAGGGTGGAAGGCGGTGTAAAATAGTCGTTGAAAGCAATCTTCTTACTGTCTAAGGCAGCAGTACTTAACGTATGCTGTGATTGAGTTCCCTGAAGAACGGCCTTGGTCTTAAGTAAAGTTATGTAGGCAGCCACAGCCTGTGCCTTCGCTTCCAGTGTTACTAATTCGTTAATTTCGGACAAGCTGCCCTGTTCCGACAAGGTCAGATACTGCCCATTTAAATCCTGTAATAAATCGCCTATCGTATTAAAAATTTCCTCTTTAGTACCCATAATTCTATTTGAAATCACCAATTAATTATTTATACACTTATACCTGCAACCGATCAAAAAGTGGAAAACCCAATCCTTTGATTTAGAAATATTTGGATTTACGCCCAATTTTTGCTACCCAAATTTAATATTTAATTCTGATATTAGCGGTGTCAAAAACAGAATATAATGGGAGGTCATTTTACAAAAATCACCTTATTTGCGGACCTTCCGACAAAATTAAATTAATCAAATGCTTTTTTCCGAACATAATTTGGCTTTGCGCCCCGCACAATATGGTAGCATTGAAATTGTCTGTGGATCGATGTTCTCGGGCAAGACTGAAGAACTGATTCGCAGGCTAAAACGAGCACAATATGCACGTTTGAATGTCGAAATCTTTAAACCAGCGGTTGACAAGCGATATGATGAAAAGTTGGTCGTTTCTCACGATAGCAATAGCATCCCATCAACACCCGTTGATCATTCTTCAGCGATCCTACTCTTAAGTTCATCGACCCAAGTTGTCGGAATCGATGAAGCACAATTTTTTGATGACGGTTTGACAGAGGTATGTGTCAAATTGGCAAATAGTGGTATCCGGGTGATCGTTGCCGGTCTCGATATGGATTTTCAAGGGCAACCATTTGGTCCAATTCCCAATTTAATGGCAGTAGCCGAACACGTCACGAAGGTGCATGCGGTTTGCATGCAATGTGGCGCTCCAGCGAATTATTCCTACCGCCTGACCAAGGATACGGAAACCGTGCTTTTGGGTGAAAAAGAAGCTTATGAACCACGGTGTAGACCTTGTTATTTCGGCTTGAATAAGTAAATGATCCAAAAAGTTAACTAAAATCTGCCAAAAGGACCATAAACGCTATTTGGCATAGGATTTGAAATATACTTTATAAATAAGAAGATTAACGCTTTTAATAGCGACAAAATACTTTTCATAATTTAGGTTTATAATTGGTTAGTTAGCACCTCCTTGCCCATCAAGGGGGTGTTTTTTTGTTAAAAAAGAACGCTGTCCCCAGGTTACTGAGCACAGCGTTCTTTTTTCATGAACTCCTATAGGCAAGGCTTAAGGCTGAACACCGTAATTTATAACCTTACGGCCAATGTTACCTGTTTGATCCATTCCCTCGACGATGACCTTGTAATTTCCATTTCCATCGGCATTATAAAATTGAATGGCAGCTTCCCCCGTCTCTGTGATTGAGACTTTCGGATTCCAGTAAATGGTCGTTCTCAAATCGTTTACAGCCTTTCTTTCCGGCGTATCGTATTTTGGAATATAGAATTTGCGTTCTTTAATATAACCTAGAGGATACATATCGATCACATTTGATTTTGGCAACATGCTCTCAATTTCACTCAATGACATTCGCGGTTTCTTCGCTTCCACTTTTTTCGTATAAATGGACACAACACCATTATTTTGATACATTCTGGAGACTGTTCCCAATTCATCACGTAAGAAGATTTCGATTCCTTCGATATCCGCGACATTGATGCTGTTCAATCCAGGCTCATCAATAGCCATACCGTTCAGAAAGAACTGAACAGGCGTGCGTCCCCCCGCATTATAATCGCGGGAAACATAATATTTCAATGTCTGCGGATCATAAGTAATGCCAGTTAATACCGTTTGAAGACACATGGTCAACACGTTACAACCGGTCAAACGCTCGGGTTCAATACGGTGTTCCGGCATGGATAAGCCCGAAATAGATGGAAAATCTTTATTGGTGATTGCTTTCTTCACTACGCCTGTCACTTCGACCTCATCCAGAAGGATCGATTTTCGATACTCTTTTCGGCTATTCGCCAAATAAGGAGCAAAAGCCTGGTCTATATTCGGCACAAAATAACTTTTATAGCCATTATTCTTATCGATCTCCGGGTAAAAGCTCTGATCCATATTAATAACCAGGCTCCGGTAATTGTCGTTAGAGCGGGCATTAACCGTTACTTTAGACGAGTCCGGGAACACAAGATCCTTAAAGGTGAATCGTCCATTCTGATCCGTATAAACGTCTTTCTTAATATTACGCGAAGGAACCGATAAAAGTAACCCTCCATTTGGATAAGGGCGTCCAGTATTCATCCGAAGTATACCGGATAATTCAATTCCTTGCTCGGGAAGAAAACTGATCTGTGGCAACTTCTCCGATATAAGTGTCGGGTAGTCAAATCGACGGTATCCCTGTGTCATTAATAGTGCATCCAGCGCTTTATCCCGATTGGGATTCTTTTCATCGAAATATGAATTTGGGTTTTCTACATTTCCTTTGAGGTCCGAAGTCAACAGAAAGTTGCTCACAATAGAGAGATCTGCCTGATCATTATAAGGAACTTTGGATTCGTCTATTACAGCGACTGAATAGCTTCCGGGGAACTTCTGCCCATTGTTGTCCACAGCAAGTTTAAGATTGACCAAGTCTTTAGCCTTATAGCTTTGCTTATCGCTGGTAACTTGAATATTTAAAAGCTTTTCACTTTGAACAAATGCCAAGCGTTCGCTGATAGGTTTTCCGTCCGGACTCAATAAGGTTACCTGAACAATACCATTTGGCAAACGCTCTTTCGGAATATTGACTAATGCAGACGAAGATTTTAAATTCACCTGTGCGCCAAAACAGAGATGGCCATTCGACTGAACCAAAACATAATAAGATTGCCCCGGGTTCTTTGAAAAATTCTCCTCGCTAGTTACCACGGCAAACTCCGCATTCGTGGCATCCTGTTTTACAAAAACAACATTTGCCTTGTCACTGACAACAGCCGGCAATTTGTATTTGCGCTCCTGTCCATTCTCAAACTTCACAACAGCTTGATAATTATCTCCTGCGAGCGGCAGAAGAGAAAAATAGCCCATTCCAGTTCCAAAGTCTGCAAACTCCGCTACCGACTTGCCCTTTGAATCCAAAATACTACCTTTTACCTTTAGCCCCTTACCATCGGATCCAATGGCTTTAAATGCAACTTTTTTGGCCAATCCAGCGATAATATCACCCCCTTCAGGAAAGAATTGCACATCTGCATCCCACAAGGCATTTTTGAGCAAGAAGGAACTGGACAAAGGTTTTTCATTTTTATTTTCCTGAATGCTAATCTTCAGTTGTCCTTTCTCCAGATTTGCCTTTTCTTTTGCAGACAGGTTTATGGTTACTTTCCCCAGCCCATCGGTCTCAGCTTTGCCCTTGTCGAAGGTTTCCCATCCCGACACAAACTCCCAATTGATTTTTGAATTGATCATCGGTTTTCCCGTACGATCGCGGAACTGTATGACAGCTTGGGTTTTATTACCACCAATGTTATTTTGAAATTCAATGTTCGTAATCAATTTCTTATTGATTACATCCCCGATTGGCACCACTTTGTTAAAAAAGTAAGCATTATCAAAGTTGGCCATCCATTTTGTGTAGGCCCTAAAGCGATAATTGTCCTGAGACATAAATTGAGGATCAAGTACAATCTGCCCATTTCCTACCCCTTTATCCAATGGAATTTTTAGTGTCTGAATCAGGGAATCGCGACTGTTCAGCACTTCCACGTAAGCTATTTTACTCGGCTCATATTCGGCCAAATTGCGGGATAAATAGGTTGAAAACCAGAGAGTATCCCCTACAGCATAATAAGGCTTGTCGAAATGTAAATGTACCTTTTCAACTGGGTAAACCTGAAAATATTTCTGAACTCGTTCTACGATTGTATTAATAGGCAATGTAGGTGTAGTCTGGGCATAAGTGGTCCCTATTCCTAACAGTCCTATCGATAAAGTCAATAGTTTTATGTGCTTCATTGAAAGTCTTAGAATAAAAAATGAATAGCTAAATATATTCAATTTTGAGCAAAGACCAACCGCATTGGGGTATTTTTAACATTTATTATACCTATTCATGGGACGATTTCCGACGCGCTAAAAGTAATTAGAGCAATGGAGCCAAAAGCCTACAGATAGAATCTACTCCTCTTTTCCAGCGGCTTCGCTGCATCCACTTTCGAATTGTAATCAGGTCTGAAACTTCGATATCAGCCAAAAATTGTGCATTAAGACGGTCGCAAAGCGCTTTATCCGATACAATTCCCGAGATTTCAAAGTTGATGTAAAAACTTCTGATATCCAAGTTTGTCGTACCGATATAGGCCAGCTTCCCATCAATGCAGATGGTTTTGGCATGCAGAAATCCCTTTGTATAGAGGTATACATTAACTCCTCTTTCCAGTAGTGGTTTTATAAATGAGAAGGAGGCATGCTGTACAAAAAACGAATCAGACTGGGCCGGCAACATCAAGTCCACACGGACACCGGAAGATACCGCGAGCATTAAAGCAGTCGTCAATTGATCGCTGGGAATAAAATAAGGTGTACACAACTGTACATATTCTTTTGCTTCGTTGATACCGGCAATAATTGCTTCCATATTGAAAGGTGCTGGCGATCCAGGATCACTGGCTGTAAATCCTACTCCACTCTCATCTTCATCGGTAAGTGGAAATCGGTTTAAATAACCGCGGCCCAATTCAAACGGTTCTGCATCTGTCTGGTTCCAGCTGTTCCAAAACTGGATTTGCAAGGTATTTACTGCTGCGCCGACAACCATCATCGCCGTATCCCGCCAGTAAATCTCATTTTTTCCGTTATTGATATATCGATCTGAAATATTGATTCCGCCGACAAAACCTATTTTCCCATCGATCACCGCTATCTTGCGGTGATTTCGGTAGTTGCTATTCGCCAAGGAACTAAAGGTCACCGGAAGGAAAGCTTGAAACACAAAATCGGGTTTATGCCGCCGTAAATATTTAATCACATCCGGAGCACCAAAACTATCCAATATCAGGCGAACAGTCACGCCAGCCTTTGCTTTTTCTTCTAGAATATGTAAGATTTCCTGCCCTACATCATCCATTTCCCAGATATAATATTCCATGTGAATGGAATGCTGCGCAGCTTTAAGGCGATCTATAAGTACTGGAAACTTTTCTTCCCCATTGATAAACAGGGTGACATCGTTGTTGAGGGAAAAAGTAGAGATCTTCTGATTTTTAAGGTAGCGGTATACCATAGCCAAACTACCGATCCGCTCATTTAACGTATAGATATGTTCCTCCATAATTTCGGATTCCTTACGCCAGGCATCCAGTAGCTTTTTGGACTGCTCGCGATACACACGCTTCATCCTTTTGACCTTCTTAAACTTCTGACCAAAGAAATAATAACTGAGCAAACCGACGACAGGTAAGAAAACAATGACCATAATCCAGGCGATGGTCTTAGAAGGATTACGGTTTTCGATCAAAATCGTCCCGATTACACCAATATAAAGGATGAGTAAGGGAATCCAATAATAGGTTAATGCAATCTGTAAAATATGATGAAGTACCTCCATATTGTGTGCTAAGGGTTTTACCAAATATAATACTTAGCATCGACATATTGTTTGTCGTTAAACACAGTTTATTGCACCATCTACATGAATGAACGGACTTAAATAGGGAATATCTAAATTGGCACCCCGGAGTATAAACCATATCCCCAATAAGAAATAGAGAAAAGGAATCCATTTCGAAAATCCAATTTTGAAAGATCGGGAGAAATTTCCCAAAAAAGAAAACACAAACAAGAGCGGGATAGTACCTAAGCCAAAAAACAACATAAAAAAGAAACTCTGCTGTGGGCTATCCGCATTTATGGACGACATAAGCGCCATGTAGACCATACCACAGGGCAACAATCCATTCAGTACACCGGCAACAAAGCTACCGCCCGGTTTATAGAGCCATTTCGACAATAACCGTACGATTGGCTGAACAGCCTTCGTCTGCCAGCTGGCAATTTTTCGATTATGTTTACCAATAAGCTGAAATAAAGCAATTCCAATCAGGATGACACCTGTAGCCCAGCTTAGACTACGCTGCCAGCCCTGGATCTGCGCAAATGTTCCGATCGTACCCAGTAAAAGTCCCAAACAACCATAAGTCAGTACCCTACCGGATTGATACAGTATTTTATTTAAGAAAACGTTCCAACCAAAGCCTTGCCTTCCTTCAATGGCGAAAATTAATGGACCACACATGACCGCACAGTGTATGCTTCCAAACAATCCCATGAAAAATGCAAAGTAGGTATAACTCATTTCCGTAAACTAAAATAAAATATGCTCTTCAAACAAAAAATCCTTACCTACACTCTTCCAGTCGATATATAAATTCCACATGCCTTTATCGAACGTGGAAATGGGCAGTGTATATAAATTACTGGTTGTCTGAAAGGGCAATTCTTTATCCAATCGATTATCCGAAGGTTTTCGAAACAGCAATTTTCCCTTATTATCTTTGGAGACAAAATGAATATACAAGGTATCTTGCCTGATTTCAATTGTCGGTGATTCCTTCATCATCAATACATTCTGCTTTTTATCGTAAGCTTGATCATAATTCAGTCCCTGCTCGTAATAATCGTCTTCTTCCAGACTATCCGAATCGTGACTCACCATATATATTCCTGCTCCGACTATACACAACATAAATACCGCCAAGGTTAAAAAAATTTTTGTACCCCAATTCATTGTTTTTCATTTTAATTCATACCCGGAGGCGCTATAAAAGTAGTTTTTAAACTTTCCACTTTCTTATCGCCCGAATAGATAGCTAATTTTACATTACTTTTATAGGTCTCAACATCCTTATTTGCGATAATTAGAAAAAAGCTCAGTGTCGCATGCCCATCTTTACTCAATTTTTGAATAGGATTGACCAGTTGAATCTTTAAGCGGGGGTCATCACAGACCAATTTAAAAGGCATTTCTTTACCAGACTTATTAATCAATTCCAAAGAATACAGGTTGCTTATTGTCTTATCATCACGAAGCTGGTAGGTACTTCCCTTTGCGCGGAGCAGTCTACCGTCCACCTGAGAACGATTGAACAACAGAAAACCAAAAACCGACATTAAAGCAACCAGCACGACCGAATAAGCTATTGCTCTCGTATTGCTTTTTTTCTTCAGTGTTCCTTCAATCTCACCCATTGGATAAAAACCAATTAACTTTTTCGGCTTTCCGATTTTGTCCATCACAGCATCACAGGCATCTATACAGGCCGTACAGCTCACACATTCCAATTGAAGGCCATTTCGAATATCAATTCCTGTGGGGCATACATGTACACAGAGCTTGCAGTCCACACAATCCCCTTGCGTCGTCACTGCATCCTTTTGCTGTTTTCCTCTTGGCTCCCCGCGTCTATGATCATAGGCGACAGTGATACTTTGGTCATCCAGGAGTACACCCTGCAATCTGCCGTAAGGGCAAATTGCAATACAGACAATCTCCCTGACGTAAGCAAACACGCCATAGAAAACCAATGTAAATATGATTATTGATATCAGTCCACCGATATGTTGGTCCAATGGATCAGTGATAATCTTCATCAGCGCATCAACACCGATGATATAAGACAAAAAGATATTTGAAATGAAAAATGATATGATTAAAAATATACCATGTTTCAAGAATTTTTTAAATTGTTTTTGATCCGTATTTGGTCCCGCATCCAATTTCTTTTGTTGCTGCCAATCACCTTCGATCCAATATTCAATTCGTCTAAATATTAATTCCAAAAAAATGGTTTGGGGGCAAGTCCATCCACACCATACCCGTCCAAAGACAACAGTAAACAAAACCACACATACCATCACGATTAACATACCGAATACGAATATGTAGAGATCTTGTGGATAGAAAAGATTTCCTAAGATGGAAAACTTTCGCTCAATAATGTTGAACATGAGAAACGGTTCACCATTTATTTTGATAAAAGGAACGATAAACAAGAACAGCAGTAGTGAATACCCAACCCACTGTCTTTTTTTGTAAAGCTCTCCCTGCGGTTTTTTGGCATAAATCCATTGTCTTTTTTTTGACTTAGATTCACCGTTATTGGCATTATTCACGACTGCTGTACTCATTGCTATTTCAATTTACTACTCTGCTTTTTTATCTGCTTCAGCTGGACCTGTTTTGGCATCATCCGCTGCTTTCTCTCCGTTTGCCGCCTGACCACCGCCATAGGATACCTCATCACCTTGCGGAGCTTTAGGGTTAGCAGGGTTTGTATCCCTTAAGGTGACAATATAACTGGCAACCTGTGCGATTTGAGCGGGACTTAACGTTTGTTCCCATGGCACCATTCCTTTATCAGGAACACCATACTTAATGGTTTTGAAGATGTCTTTAATCTCACCACCATGTAGCCAAAACTTATCGGTCAAGTTGGGTCCGATACCTCCCTCACCACTACCTCCGTGACAAGCGACACAGTTTGCTGCAAAGATCGCTTTTCCATCAGCTGCCATTTCCGGCTGAAACTCCACGCTACTTTCGTCTACATTACTCGCAGAAGCAGTAAGATAAGCCTGACGCTCTTTCTCGGCAATGACCATCTCATGTTCATATTCCTGGTCCTGGTTCATTCCGATACCCGACACCTGATAAACAAATAAGTAAACAAGGCCGAAAAAAATCGTTCCATAAAAAAGGAAATTGAACCAGATCGGAATCGGATTGTCCAATTCGCGGATACCATCATACTCATGGTCTATGACAATATCCTTTTCTTCTGAAATCGGTCTGATCCCCATGATCTTGTTCCACGACCTTTTCATCCAGCCCTTATTCGCCACCTTTTTGAGCTTTTCCTCCTGGGCCAATTCAGGCATGGTAATCTTAATGATGGATTTCATCGCGCGATTGACCATCAATGCCGAAGCGAGAAGAGCCAGCATCACAACGATCAATACAACAATTAAGATATCTGTGTATAAATTATCTGTACCGAATCCTATCGTAGATTGAACAACTTCTGCGGTAGCTGGTGCAGTATCCAATAATAAACTCATATATTATAGACTTTCAGGTGAATGATTCAGTTCCTTTTCTGTTTCATCTTCTTCCAAAGGCAATTCCTTCATATAAGTAACATAGTCTTTTTTCATTCGAAACAACATTATTGCTACTGAAATGAAGAACACCAAGAAGATCCAAAGTGATGCAATTAGATAAAGCTCACTGCCGTTTAGATTTGTTATTTGCTTAAACATAGCTTTATTGATTTGCGTTAACATTATCAGCTACTTTTGGAGCTGCTTTTATATCTGTTCCTAATCGCTGTAAGTATGCAATTACAGCTACAATCTCACGGTCAGCTAACACATTCACTTGATTTTGTTTTAGATCATCAGCAATTTTTTGTGCCTGTTTGGTGAGATCCTGTTCAGCATGTTCAATTTCCGCATCGGTATAAGGGATTCCCAATTTCCGTAACGCCTTCATTTTATCTTGCAGAATAGCATTATCCAGCTTCTGATCGATCAACCAAGGATATGTTGGCATGATACTTCCAGGCGAGGTAATCGTTGGATCCAACAGGTGATCAAAGTGCCATTTATTAGGATATTTTCCACCGATGCGATGCAGATCAGGTCCTGTCCGTTTCGAACCCCATAAAAACGGTGTATCGTAAACAAACTCACCCGCCTTGCTATACTCCCCATAACGGGCGGTTTCGGATCTAAATGGACGAATAGTTTGCGTGTGACAGTTTACACAACCTTCTCTCACGTAGAGATCCCTTCCCTGCAGTTCCAATGCTGTATAAGGTTTTACACTCGCAATTGTTGGAACATTTTTAGAAATTGTAAAAGTCGGCACCATCTCCACCATACCCCCGATGAGGATGGCGATAAGAGCCAGTACCATAAATAAAATTGGCTTACGTTCAAGACGACGGTGTTGAGACTGTTCATTTACTTGAACCGGCAATAATGCAGGAGCTTCTGCTGGCTCATTGGCCAAGAGCTTCCCTTGTTTCATGGTTTTGATCAAGTTAAAGGTCATTAGGAAGACCCCCGACAGATAAAGTGCACCACCTATTGCGCGCATCATGTGCATCGGCAAAATTTCTAACGTTGTCGCCAGGAAGTTTGGATATTTCAAGACCCCTTCTGGTGTAAATTCTTTCCACATCAAGCCTTGTACTACGGCTGCCCAATACATCGGGATCGCATAGAACAAAATACCCAAGGTACCTATCCAAAAGTGTGTTGATGCCAATTTTTTAGAATATAATTCTGTCTTATATATACGTGGTATCAACCAGTACAGAATACCAAATGTCATAAACCCATTCCATCCCAAAGCACCTACGTGTACGTGCGCTACGATCCAGTCGGTAAAGTGAGCAATCGCATTCACCTGTTTCAAGGATAGCATAGGGCCTTCGAAAGTCGCCATACCATAACAAGTAAGGGCCACGACCATGAATTTTAACATAGGCTCTGTCCGTACCTTATCCCAAGCACCACGTAAGGTCAACAAACCATTGATCATACCGCCCCAGCTTGGAGCAATCAACATGATGGAGAATACAACCCCTAAAGACTGTACCCAACCCGGTAGCGCCGTATAGAGCAAATGGTGAGGACCTGCCCAGATATAAATAAAAATTAAAGACCAAAAGTGAAGAATACTTAACTTGTAAGAGTAAACTGGACGGTTGGCCATCTTAGGAAGGAAATAATACATCATTCCCAAATAAGGAGTTGTCAAGAAAAAAGCAACTGCATTGTGACCATACCACCATTGTACCAGCGCATCCTGTACGCCTTTGTAGACATAATAGCTTTTCCAGCCAGCTACAGGTAATTGGATGGAGTTAACAATATGCAATACGGCTACTGTAACAAATGTGGCAATATAGAACCAAACAGCGACATACATGTGACGTTCGCGCCGTTTGATAATAGTACCGAACATATTGATTCCGAATACGACCCAAATGAGGGTAATTGCGATATCAATAGGCCATTCCATTTCGGCATACTCATGGCTTGAAGTAAGACCGAGTGGGAGTGTAATAGCCGAGGCAACAATAATTAATTGCCAACCCCAAAAATGGAGCTTACTCAAAGCATCACTGAACATTCTTGCTTTAAGCACCCGCTGTAAGGAGTAATAAACTCCCATAAAAATACCATTACCTACGAAAGCAAAAATCACCGCATTGGTATGCACAGGACGTACACGGCCAAATGTTGTAAATTGCAATCCAAAGTTCATCTGGGGCCAAACAAGCTGCGTTGCCACAAGCAATCCTATGGTCATACCAACTATCCCCCAAATAATGGTAGCGATTCCGAAATTCCTGACAATCTTGTTGTCGTAATTAAATTGCTCTAACTGCATTACTTAAATTGTTGATTCTGATTCAAAAATAAGCAGCAATTTACGACAATCTAATGATGGACAATGCGTACAAAAGTGATGTACGTCACTTTTTTATTACCCGATTACAAGGCTTAGTTAGCAATTTCGACCATTGGTTGTAAATGACTTAGGGAAAATAGAGATCTTGAAAGATACTTTTTACAATTAGATCTGACATCAAAAGTGACCGTAGTCACATTTCCTGATGTTTTATGATCTTCTTAGCGAGATATCAATGACGGAATCCACATCATGTCATAGCAGCGCATGATCCATATCCTTTGAATGATTAGTATCTAGTTCGCATTAGATTTCTTGGGAATCGGTCTGTAAGTTTTTCGTATAGGACTAGTCAGGACTATCTACGCCACTAGGAAAAGGGGCTCTCCGACGGCCATGTACTGCGATAACCAATAGGCGGAGGATATGCAGTAAACCGGGGAACTATTTAAACGCAAGAAGCCCTTGACTGTTTCCAGCAAGGGCTTCCGTGTAAAAAAAGGCACCTCCAAGCTTATGGCTGAACAACTAAATGGAACCTTAAGCGTTAGCAGTCAGCAAGGCAAGGGATCAACGTTTACATTAGTCGTTCCGTTCACCGAAGAAAAGAAAAATAAGAAACAAATTACGAGCTTGGACAAGCTCTCAAAAGAGCTACGCTTTGTCTTTATTGATGACAATCCAATCAATAATCTATTCGTAAAACAAGCATTGCAACATTTCGAAGATGTGAAAATCTATCAGGATTCATCTGCAGCAATAGCCTATCCAAAGGAAAATAGAACGGTTATTATTATCACCGATCTCAGGATGCAAGGCCCTACAGGCTGGGATATCCTCAACACAATCAAAGACAACAATAGCCTACAGGGATGGAATAGCAAGGTTATTGCACTGACCTCAGACGAATCCCAAGTGACAATGCGAGCTCCGGAAGGGCAGCTACATCGTTTTGATGGGATTATGGTTAAACCATTTAATTTAAAAGCATTACTACAGTTTATCTAACAGAAGTATAGAGCAGGCAATTGACAATTATCTAGGAGTTGCGAAGCAATTTTGATTTATAATAATCAAATTCTTCTTGTGTAATGGCTCCATTATCCAGTAACTGTTTAAATTTGGTCAATTCATCGGCAATATTTGATACTGCATTACTTTTATCAATTTGATTTGTACGGTTGTTGGATTGGTTTATATAATTTTGTCGAAATTGTGCTTCTTGATATTCGATAACACGTTGCATGGAATATTTCTTTTTCGAGAAAAGAGCTACAAAAAAGCCTATAATTGGGCTTACTACCAGTGAAATTGCAAAAATTGGCCAAAAGCCTATTTCTCTATTCTTTCCAATTAAGCCAATTAAAGCAGATCCCCCAACCCAAAATAATATCATTAATCCCATTTTCTAAGTTTAAATGTTACAAAATAATTTCCTTAAAAATAATAAATAATTACCACATCACTTCATCTGGTTGACACAAACTATTTAATTTAAGATCATACGCAGCACATACTCGCTATGAATATCAGCATTCACCATCTGAGATGGATCCAGATAAAGCGCTAGAAACAGGACATAGAGATATGACTTTCTTTAAGGAATGAGGATATAGCAAGTCACTAAACGCAAGAAGCCCTTGACTGTTTCC
>NZ_DKSP01000040.1:0-358 GCF_002472745.1 Sphingobacterium sp. UBA7253
TTAAATTAACCTAGTGACCTAAAAACATGAAAGAAATCATTCAAAAAACCGGAAAATTTTTCAGAGCGATCGGACAACTTTTTGTAGCTGAGCCAGCTGACAAAAGCACGATTATTGCGAGAAAAGTCTGTGGAAAATATAGAGCCTGGAAATATGGCCCGCTACGTATTTGTATCGAGATGGCCGCCTCCTATTTCCCTGAAAATTATCAGCTTGATGAAGAGGTACTCAAGGCAGCAAATGCTGCTGGCAATATTTATTCTCCAAAGGCTATGCTTTATTACCTTTTGTCCCATGCAAGGAAGATAGCAGCACCGCGGCAGCCATTGCCCATTAAAACGAGCTATAGCTATGTGGC
>NZ_DKSP01000040.1:436-1339 GCF_002472745.1 Sphingobacterium sp. UBA7253
ATGATCAATCTATCAAAAGTGGATATCGTCACAACCCTCACCAAACACCCCCGTTTAATAGAAATCCGTGAGGAAACGCTGGAACTGTCTGCTGCGAAAGCCGAGATACTGATCTTGAGCAGCGGTGGTGATTATTTTGAAGTAAACCATCTTCTTTCGAAGATTGACCTGACAAATAAATATGTCATTATCTGTTCTGTTTTTGAAGAAGCCTTTATACGCGATCATATTCTTTATCGAGTAGATCGGAAAATTACGCCAAATTTTAAAAGCGAAAACGAATATCTGGCATTCATTGACGAGATTATCCGAGAAGCCACCACAATACACCTTTGAAATTTTAACCATCCCCTTCCGAGGGGATTTTTTTATTGCTCTACCTTTTCATTATTCCAAACCTGTATATACCCGACTCCAGATTCGGTCAAGTCCAGCTGCTCTTTACTGGCGAACTTTGGTATAAGTTAACGACGAAAACGTTAACCGGATAAAACGAAGAAATAATAAAAGTCAAGTGGGCAGGCCATGATAAGGAGGCGCCGCTGCCAACAGACAAATGGATCAGGTAATACAAGTTGTATGAACAAAATGCACCCTATATTGAACATAATGACGGCTCTTTTCCGTTGCATCGGAAAGCTATACTCGTCCCTGAGGACGCAGGTATATCCGCTGATTATGCCCAAGAGTTTGGTCTGTAGACTGGTCAAAGACAAGCTTCAGCTGGACACTTTACCGCATCGGATTGCCTTCGCCCAGAAGAGAGTTGTACAGCGAAGGTCGCGCAACCGTAAAGGGGCACTGTTCACGGAAATCCCGGATGGCTCTCAGGGCTCATCTGGGAACAGGCAGGCTGCGTATCGGGATGCAAAGCCAGCCAGCGAGGTCTGCTAAAAGACACCC
>NZ_DKSP01000040.1:1481-11127 GCF_002472745.1 Sphingobacterium sp. UBA7253
CAAAGTTTTTTGAGGCAACCTTTTTTTGATCGGATAAAAAAGACCACAACCATGATTTCAAAAAAGATCATTAAAAGAAGTCTAATTACCGTTGGCTCGGCATTGACTTTAGTACTAGGTATCGCATTCGCGGTGAATGCAATGGAAAAGAAGGATAGTTTTATTGAGGAGCAACCTGCAACTCAAACATACTACTATCAACTAAACAGTACAACTCCTGCGGATGTTAATAACCGCAATAATTATGCATTGACCAAACCTGGCAACGGACAGGTGGAATGCGGTAACGGAATATATATCTGTGAAATTCAAGATACTCCACACCCATCCGACGCTACAAAACCGGCCATGTCATTGGGTAATGTGACCGATAATCCTGATGATTACGAAGCTGCCGAAAGACCGGCATTTTCAAATTAATGGGATAGTTTTTAAGGAGGGACAGCTCGGCTGCCCCTCCTTTTAGTGACACACTTTATCTTGGGTTTTGGGGCATGCCTGTCAGTTCAATGATCTCAGCAGGTAATGGTAACGCATATCTGTTATCATTTCTCTTAAGCAAAAACTCGCTGTCACCTAACTTGCGAACAGGAATAATCACCCCATCATCAATCTTATTTAAACGTTTGATATCCCCCCATCGGGAATCCCGCATGATAAATTCCTTTCGTCTCTCATCCAAAACTAGTTTTAAGGCGCTCTCCTGCGACATTGAGGCAAGCGGCGGGCTATAAGTCTCATCGTAACGATGACGTTGGAAAATTTCAAGAAATCGCAGTCCTTCCTCTGTTTTATTCAGGCGTATCAGTCCTTCCGACAGATTGAGGTAAGCATCCGCTACTGTAAGTCCCATAAAAAGCCCTCGGGAACCGACGTAAGACCCCTTGAAATTATACGATCCATCTTTATTTCTTTCAAAAAACAGCTTCTTTCTAAGATCATGTATGTCATATGAAGAATATAATAGTGTATCAATTTTACAATAGGACTTTCCAAGCATGTTATAGATTCCTCCTCCGGCCACTATATAAACGATTTCGTCATCAAAACCAAAAAACGGATATCTGGCTTCCTGCGAATACTCTTTATAATCTTTAAGTTTGCTATCGATTTCAAGTGCTTTCTGTGCATACAGAATTGATTGATCAAATTCAGCTCGTGCCTGATAAATCCATGAAAGTAGGACATAAGCTGATATCCTTGACGGTAAGTGCATATTATCTGATTTCAGCGGCAATAAACTTTCCGCTTCATGTAGATCCTGTAATATCTGTTGATAACATGCCTCTACTGTTCCCCTTTCGGAAGGTATATTAAAGTCATCATTCAGTCTTAATGGGATGCCAAGATCAGTTTTAGAAGCGTCTTTATCATATGCATTAGAGAAGAGTGAAAGCAATTTATAATGACCAAATGCCCTGAAGAATAATGCCCTTCCCCTAAGCTCCATTGCACGCCCCTTTATTTTCTTCTCAGAAGCGATCTTATCCAATTTGGCTAATACATGATTGCTGTAATATATGCTCTTATAATAATCCAGCCAAGGATTGAGGTAAAACTGGTAGAAGATTTCTCCTCCCCATGTATATAACTGTCTTTCGTGCTGATCAAATGCTTCCCAGCTAGATTTGTCGAGGTAATAATTATCAGCAGAAGCCTCGCCAAGTCCCATGCTATAATAATTCATGATCTTAGTATTGTTCAATAGCGCATCAAGGTCTTCGAGGCTATTGGCTTCTTTTAGACTGGCATCAGGTTTTTCATCCAAGAAATTTTTACATGAAACCTGAAGGATGATCAATAGATATAAAAAATAGTTGAGCGTTTTCATTTTTTTCTAATTATAAGTCAAATTAATGCCTAGAGAAATCTGTTTCTTAGGCCTGAATTGTGAAAGGTAATCGGGATCAATTCCTTTATTGTTTTTTCTCCAAATAATTCCAAGATTAGTGGCATTGCAGAATAGCCTTCCGGAAACAATTTTATTGATCCTGAATTTATATCCTACAGAAAGATTTTGTAAACGTACATGGCTTGCATCTTCAACTAAAACGGAAGAACTTTGATAGAAAGAGCTACGCTCGGTATCAACAGGGTAAATAAAAGAAGGTATATCTGTTTTGGATTCGTCACCACTCACTTTCCATCTACGGTCAAAATCCCCGCTACCATCGCCTAATCCACCCATGGCAACCAATTCATTATATCCTACTGGAGTCCGTCTAAGTACATGTCCTAATTTATATAGAAAACTGGCGGAGACATCAACGTTTCCTAGCGACATACCGGGGTTAAAATAACCCGAATAGCGCGGAACCACAGTACCTTTGTATTCGAGTACAGATTTATCCTGCAGTTTGATGTTTGGATAATCGATCGAACGCTGACCATCCAGTTCCCCGACAGGATTTCCGTTGGCGTCTAGCCCATTCCACTTATATGCGAGAATAGAATATACCGGATAGCCTACCTGTCCCGTTACTGAAGTACCATAACTTAGAAACTCATAAGCATAATTGCCCTCATAATAATAATCGGTTACTTTATCAGTATTGAAATTGATCATAAGCTGGGGCGTAAAGAAAACACGATTTCCAAATGGAATATTTCCATTAAGCTTTAGGTCAACACCATTGCCTTTCATTGCGGCAATGTTCCGAAGTACACCCTTGTTTGGTATAGCCGTATAATCCACGGGATATCTGCCAAAAAGGTCAGTTCCCCATTTTTTGTAATAGTCAAGAGAACCATTGATCTTACCCGATATAAATGAAAAATCAATTCCAGTATTCCATATTGTATTTTTTTCCCACCTTAGATCAGGGTTGCTGTACTGGGAAATAATAGCCTGCGGCAAGTTGGTATAGCGGTCCGGGCTTGTGTAGCGAATAGTTGTAATGGCTGAGCGCGATTGATCCACATTTCCACTGATACCATATGATCCGCGTAAGCTCAGCGCATCTATCCATGCAATCTTAAAGAAACGCTCTTCCGAAAGATTCCATTTGTAGCCGATAGACCATAGCGGTTGCCACCTTTCATTCGTTTTTACACCGAATAGATTTGAAGCGTCCCGCCTAACACTCCCTGTCAGGACATACCTACCGTTATAAGAAACCGATGCATTTGCATATTGAGATCTTGAACGGTTTATTTTAAGGCTCTTATTATCTAAATATGGAACATAAATGGTCGATTTATCAATAAAGTGAGTGTATGGGTTCCGGTAATCTACTTTTGAAACAGTATACGTGTCGGGATCAAATCCATAGAATCTGTATTGCGCACTCTCGGCATTTGACTGTCTCCACTCCGTTCCCAGTAAAGCTGTAAACAACAAACCCCGCCACCTCTTTTCATAGTTAACACCAAATCTCACATTATGCGTCTTTTGTATCTGATCAGACTGATCCAGAATACCGCCAGTAGGAATTGCCGATGTTACAGTTCGTTTGGCATAGTCTACCATAGCATAGGAATTGATTAGATTTCTGACCATGTAACTATCCTCATCATAACGTTGCTTATCCCGGGTGGATACAAACTGAAAACCATAGTTCCCCTGCAGATTCAGGCCCTTCAAGAGTTTGATATCAGCTGTCACATTTGCCAGCACCATATTTGATGCAAGTATAGAATGCTTTTTTTTGTATTCTATCAGCGGGTATTCGAACCAATCATTTAAGAGCCCTTGCCCTACAGTGTCAAGATATCCTACCCTATTTTTAGCTTGTCTAATTGGATTGCCATCTTTGTCTGCAAGCATGAGGTATGGTCTACCGTTTGATGGACTATAAGCAGTTCTTCCTTCTTGAAATTTATTGTCTACATATTGAAGGTCAGTTGAAAGCCTGATTTTTGGATGCAGTTCAATCTCAATAAAAGTCCTTATTAAATTCTTCTTCAGCTTTTCATCCAGTGTGCCGGTATTGTTGTCCATTCGTGCAGAAAATTGGTAACGCAAGTTCCTGCTACCACCTTCAATACTTAAGTTGTGATATTGGTTGACAGCCGTTCTGTACATATACTTACTATAATCGTCCCTGACATCAAGTTTTCTGTAGTTCGCTATAGCCTGCTCATGATCCTTTCGATCTCCTATCCCATCTCTAATGGCTATTAAATGCTCTACTACAGGCGAAAAATAAGGCATGTTGAAGGAATTTTGATTATCATAACGGCCTTTTTCAAACAGGAAGTTTTCGAGATCGACAACACCCGAAGAAGAAATTCGATTCAAGGAATAAAGGTCCGGTTTTTCCTGTATCTGCACACCGCCTGCTATTGTGACCCGATTCGGTGAATTGTATTTCCCTTTTTTCGTCGTGATTACTATAACCCCATTACCTGCACGGGTGCCCCAAATAGCCGATGCAGCAGCATCTTTTAATATTGTGATATCGTCGATATCTTCCGGATTGATCCAGTTCGGATCACCTTCGTAGGGAAAATTATCGAGCACGATGAGGGGAAGGTTTGTATTATTTATACTGCTCAATCCACGGATAGTCATCGACCGTTTGCTGTCACCCGTCTTATCGAATAGGATCGGTGAATTGCCTTCTAACTTCTGAAATATATTGCTGCCGTACACATCCCTGCTTCGTTGGAGATCTATTTTATCGACTGCGCCTGAGGATATACGCTGATTTATTTTCTGATATCCTGTATTAATTGTAACTGTTTCGAGCATATTATCTTTGCTGGCCAAAGTGACGGACCTGTCTTTAAGCAGCTGACTCAATGCAATTGTAACAGTTTTGTATCTGATATGCGTAAAGGTCAAGCTATCCATATTAAACTTGTTCAGAAGAAAAGATCCTTCATGGTCAGTTTTTGCGACAAAATCTCGTCCTTTGACATTTACCTCTTCCAGCGGATTAAAGCTATCCATGTCGGTGATCTTTATCTTTATTACCTGAGCCTGGCCGTTCACCATCTTTATAAAAATGAAAAGCAAGAATATTAAGTAAGTCGTTTTCATAAGCTTCTCCTTTCTGTTACCTCTATAATTGATTGTTTAGCGCGCTGATTTTTGATTTTCAGCCCATATTTAGACAATATGTCCTGTAAATATTCCTCGTCCCTTATCTTATGGAGATCTATAGAAATCCGGTCCTGTTTATCGATTAAATCACTGGACAAATAGATTGGCACCCTCCGCATATCCTTTTGTTGGTAGTTCAGCGACTTCAGTAGTTCCTCAATCGTCACATTGCCTGCTGGCCTATATAACTTTTTATTTCCTTTTGGATATATCAGTTTGGTTTCAACTTCTTTCTCAACGACTGCAAGGTCATATCCATTTGTATTGAGCAGTGCGATCAATGCATTCCACTTTAATTCCTTTTTTGGGATGTTCAATGGGGCGATAGATTCTAAGCCAGCACCATATTTGGTCAACCATACAGTGTAAGGAAATTTTTGTTGATCTTCGAAGCCGAAGTAGTCGAACTGATCTTCATTACTTATCTTTAAAAAGATCCTATTATGCCAATAAACATCAAGGAGCTTGTACATTGCAAACAACAGACTATGGTTTGTTAGGTAGAGCCTTTGTATGCTATCAGTCTTTTTATAAGATCCAAACGCTGAAAGTCCGCTTATAGGCCCCATTATAACGGTCCGGGATTTTATAGCATCCTTAATTCTACTGTTTTTTTGGTCCAGGATGACTTTGGTTTTATCAAAATTAAGGATATCGCTCTTTGCAAGATATTCTTCATATTTACCTCCTTTCAATTTTTGGACATTTTCAGGTAACAATATTTCAGAGTGGGCAATAGTCAAAACTTTCCCCTGTTGGATGACTACGACGTGCGGAATTATCCTATATGGAAAATAAGCGCTGAGCACTGTATCGCCAATTATTGTTGGAAAGTTAAGCTTAAACCTTCCGTTGAACTTGGTGACTTCTTCCTTGTCCTGATAAGTGACACCGAGGAATGCTATATCTGCATCAGTATACGCATCTGTTTTAACATACTTTTGTATTGATCCAATACAGGCACCACACCATGTAGCCCAGAAGTCCAGAATGATCAGTTTTCTATTTTTGAGTTCATTAAGAGTTACTGTATTCTTATTGGATCTGTTGTACATAGCGTTTAAGGATGCAGTCCAAAATCCATCCGGAACTGTATCACCTATTTTCAGTGGTTTGATTATTTTCAGCCCATCAGCCCCGCTGTCCCTGCGGGGCGTCTGAGCCGATAAACTAAACATATGAAATACAGTAGCAATTACTAAAAGAGTCCTTATGGTTAATAGTTCTCTTAAGCTATATGCTTTATTTTCAATACACGTAGGTCGCGCATTTATTAAATTTACATACTGGGTTGCCTGTTTTGAACAGGCAATACCGATCCCAGTCCTTATAAAATTGTTCATTTTAAGGTTTTAAAAATGGTCATAATTTTTCCCTTTCCTCGCGGAGACGCTGGATCAGGTCATTAGAATAACTCGTAAAAATGTTCCGATATAGTAGTCTCTAATTGGTTACAAAGCAGATGATATATTTACAATGACACTTTTTCGGATGGTCAAAATGACCTCTAGCCTTATACGGCTAAGGGGGATTGGGATTAATCGAATGTTTGTTTTTAATAATCATAACTCGTTATTGGTTAAACGAGTCTTGTATCAGGAGGTAGCTTGATAAATATAGGGCTACATGCTGTGGCTACAAATTAAGTTTCTGACGCCTAACGTAACACAGACTAACAGTAGCCCCATATCTATCTTATCAAGCAAATATAATAAAAGCTTTTATATAAGAATAGACATGGGTATTCATAACTACTGCCTTGCGTTACGGCGTCAGAAAATGTAGCCGCAAGACTCTTTGTTTTAAATACCTAAGTTCTTTCCGAAAGCATCTGCTCTCTTCCTATACAAAGATAATAAACAAATCACAAAAAAAGAATTAAATGTCACTTTTTGTAACTCGATAGTACTCCATATTTGACTTATGACCAGTATAAATAGAAAAGTAATTACTGAAAATATCCTGAAGCTAATTGACAGTAATGGTATTGAAGATAGTGATTTTGCAAATCTTATTGAGAAATCAACTAGAACTCTATCTAGAATAAGAAAGGGGCAATCTTTATTTAATATAGATGCAATTAATGTGGCAAGCTCATTTTTTGACAAATCGTTAATAGAACTTAATAAACAATACATAGTGATTGAAGCTGATTCTCGTAATAAGTTAAAACACATCCATAAGAATAATGTTGCGTATTCTAGCTTGCTAGAAAAACGACCAAGCATCACTTATGCGATAACCTATCACCTATTGAATAACAAAGAGTTTTGTTCAACAGGTATGATAGTCGATAAAATCAAAAAGCTTTTTGATTCTTTGGGATGGAATTATTCTAGCTCATATATATCTAGTTCCATGAGGAGAAACAGTAAATACATTGCTGTCGCTGGTACTGCGATAGTTGATGGCAATGAAGTAAATGTCTATAAATCTAAATAATTTTGTTCTTTTGAAATCTCTAAAATGTTTAAGTGTTTTGGGCGTAGCATTAGCTATCTTGGGATTAACATTAAAGAAAAAAGGAATTATCAAAAGCTAGAAACACTTAATAAAACATCAAATTATAAATTTATGAAGTTGGATATACTGTTTATATAATTTAATACCCGCCGCCAAGAGGGGTTTTGCTTACAAATCGCATAGTAAAGGGCATAGTATTTTGTATATTTATAGAAATAATATAAAATAATCTATGAATACACTTACCCAGATTGAAAATGCTTTAAAGGCAATAGATCAAGCAAAATTTCAAACGCTAGTAAATCACTTATTGTATTTGCAGGGAAATAATTTCATAGGTGCACCTGGTGCTGTCGTGGGCAAAGAAAAAACAAGTAAAGGGACTCCGGATTCTTTCTTTTTTGATGGCGACAAATACATATTTGTCGAGTGTACTACGCAAGAAAAAATCAGAGACGCTAAAACTTTCTGTAAGAAGCTCAGCAATGATATAGACCATTGTTTTGAAGAAGGCAAGACAGCCGTCAATAAAAAAAAGGTGGCTAAAGTAGTTTTAGCATGTAACGAGAAAATCACCGTCGAAGAGCACGGTTTGTTAGATGCCAAAGTAAAGGCATATCATGTCGAAGCTGAATTCGAGGTATTAAATATTCAGAATCTCCCAATGCTTATCTATGAGTTTCCTAAACTGGCAGAAGAGTATTTAGAGATTTCAATTTTAAAGGGAGATATTTATCCACTTGAGGATTTTCTTCTCAAAACAAAGACCGGACTGCAGCCATCACTCACCAATGAATTTATTGGCAGAGAAGAAGAAATAAAAAACGGCATTGCGGCACTAAAGAAGCACGACATCTTACTATTGTCAGGTGGTGCCGGTGTAGGAAAATCGAAATTAGCGGTAAAGATACTTGATAAGCTTTCAAAAGCAGACCACATCCCCATAGTCATTCAAAGTTCAGGTGTACCGCTGTGGGACGACTATCAGCATCTATTTTTACCGAGCAAGCAGTACATTATATTATTTGACGATGCCAACAAGTCGGTCAACAATCTAAACTACCTGCTCAGCAAACTCAGGGAGTCAAAATCGTACGCAGCAAAATTGGTCATTACGTCCCGGGACTACGTGAAAAAACAGGTATCGGCTGCCTTGGAAGACTGGTCCTATCAGGAGTTTAATATTCCTGAATTCAAGGACGCAGAAATCGAGAAAATAATTGTCTCAGCACTACCCAATCTTAAGCATTATCCTGATATCATACGAAAGATCGTTGATCTGGCCAAAGGAAATGCCAGAGTGGCCTTGATGGCAACCTATTCGGTTACTCCCGATGCGGAAACAAACTACCTGACTAGTCCAGTCCTTCTTTACGAAAAGTATTTTAAAAAGATAGCGGAAGAGATCGGAATTTTCGATGACCCATTAACCCTGAAAGCCCTTGCCATTGTTTCATTCTTTGGCGTTTTAGATAGAGATAATGAAGAACAGAAAGCTGTCCTTGAAGACAAATTTGGAATTGACTGGAATGACGTATGGTCTGCTATACTGGAACTGCATAACAGCGAAATCGTAGATGTGTATTCAAATGAAATAGTAAAAGTATCAGATCAGGTTTTGGCAACATATGCCTTCTATAAATGCTTTATCGATGACCAGACCGCAGTGATAGATTATGCAGAATGGATTTTAGCTTTTGTTGAAAAGCATTCTAACAAGATTCGCACTACACTAGTTGACGTGAATAACACCTTTACAGATCAACATATAAAAGATTTAGTATTACCTCATTTGAATAAGGTAGCTGAACGTATGGTATCGGAGGGCCAACAGTACACATTCTATAATCTTTTTTGGTTCTATAAGGGTCGTGATTGCCTGCTTTATATTAGAAAATGGATTCAGGCCCTGCCACAAGAAGATCTGCCAGCAACATTTTCCTTTAACGACGAGGCTAATGACCATGTGTATACCACCAAATACTTTGAACTTTTAACTGGTTTCTGGAATTATCCAAATGAATTGTTCAAACCTTCATTGGAATTGACATTAGCGCTGGTCAGTAAACAACCAAGTCGATTGCCCGAAGTTTTAAAGTGTCTTCACGATCGCCTCAGCTTTAAAGTTCAAGACTT
>NZ_DKSP01000040.1:11221-15329 GCF_002472745.1 Sphingobacterium sp. UBA7253
CTGATACACAAAGATCAATTGCGAACGGTATCTTTCTCAACTTATCGAAAGTCTTCTTTGGCTGGCACTTTACCGAATATGGACCAACTAAAGGACATGAATTTACGTATTACAATATCGAACTACATAAATCAGATCAGTTAATGAGCCTGAGGGCACGTATACTAGATCAGGTATACCAACTCTTTGATCCAGAAAATGAACAATGTTCTGAGCTATTATCAAAAATCGTTTTTCCAGGAGGAAAAATTGATAAAAGCATTTATGTAGATGAGTTGCCAATATATGAAAGAATTATTTCGGACAAATTAGATGAAAAACAAATCTCGCATTGCAGGTTTGTATCGGATATGTCCCAACACCTGGCAGAAGCGGACACAGTATACCCTGAAAGCTGGAACGATTTCATCAATTCTGATATAAAGAAATTGGAGCATTTTCTACGACCAGATTGGAAAGAAAGGAAAAGTAAATCTACGGAAGAACGTCAAAAAGAAAGGCTTAAGAAAATCAATGATTTTGTAAACGGAAGCGAATGGAGAGATTTAGAGCAACTGCTGATAAATGTGGATGCGCTTTACAATCAAGAGAAAATCAATAAAGGTGGTTATATAGAGCCATCCGTAACTTCTATATATCTAGCTGTAGCTCGCAAGGACAAAACGGATTTTGAAAAGGCTTTGCGCCTACACTTTAGCGGGAAAGTGAATTTCCCTATGCGTTCAATGGTTTTCCATATACCTTTACAAGAAGACGTCATAACAGGTGAAGAGCTACTTAGCATCGTACATAACTACGATTTTGAATATAGATTTTTTTGGGAATCTGTATTGATAACTTCGTTACCAGAGCAACAAATAGACGAGCGTTTTTTAAAGCTGCTTTTGGCGCTCTTTGGCAATAGAGACAAATCTGTCAAGGTCCATAGTATGCTTGACTATCATAAATACTGGACTGTGTTTGAAGAATACAAAATAGGCAACAAAGAACTGGAGCAGCATAATATAATCACTTATCTTACCAGCCTTGTACTGTCAAAAAAAGATTGGACTAGGGCAGATTTAGGTTATGATTTTTGTTCTGACTGTGTGTCCTACTTTACAAGCCATTATGAATTACTAAAGAGCGCGTACTGGGTGCAATATGTAATCGACCCTCATTTTGATGATGATGAAAAGGAACTAAAAGCAATACTTGATTTGGATAGATATTTCATTCACCATAGCTATACAAACGACATTATAGGCTTAGGATATTCAGCCAAGATAGAGCTTAGTGATATTAACACCAGCTTACTATGGGAATACCCGGAATATGAAGAATTGATCGAGAGTCTATTATTAGAGGTTTTACATAAAGAGCATTTGAGTTCTACTTACGAAGATGCCATCTTTAATTTATTTGCTCTAAAAAGGGTTGAAGACGGCAAGATAGAGAAAGTGAAGTCTCTCATTTCCGATTTGACCCGTAAGCATGCACACAACGACAAAATACTGTTAATACTGATACGGATGGTTTATAACAATTATAGCGATTGGATAATACCTTATTACAAGGAGTTTCTTTTATTACGTAAGGAGATTGAAATTACCAGAAATATTAGCTTTAGCAGAAGCTGTAACTATACATTAAGCAGGGTCCATCTTTACCAGGATAGAATAAACTTTTACCGGGAAATTATAAATATGATCAATACTCTCCCCGACCTGCTCGACTACACTGAACATATAGATCACTTTGAACAACTGATAGCATGGGAAAAAGAAGCTATCAAAAAGGAGGTTAAAGTAGACTTTATGAGTGAGTATTATTGATAATATGACAAATCCAAATAGTAAGTTTTGAACCGAGAAATAATAAGCTACATAAAACAAATAACAATATTTTGGAGCAGATAGAAAAAATTATAGGCAACCTCATCAATAGCAAAAAAGAGGGAAACTATTGGGATTTTAAGGAAATTCCTCACAATAATAATGCAGATCTATTACATGACATATTATGTCTCGCAAATGCAAAACATAAAGGAGACAGATTTTTAATTTTGGGGGTCTCCGACCCCAGCTCTGGAGCAAACATAGTTGGCCTGACCACTGGTATGGTTGATCGCAAGACCCAACAACAGTTTATTGACTTTCTGAATCGCAAAGATTTTGGAGGTGGCATTAAGCCAGATATTAGCTTACATACCTTGACCATCGACAAGAAGCAAATTGATGTATTACAGATAACCAATCATCCTTATAAGCCATACTATCTCACATCTACCTATACAATTGGTAGAAGAAACGTTAGAGCTAATCATATTTATACCCGTATCGGTGACACCAATACGCCAATTGATTCTTCAGCTGATCTACTGCATATAGAGCATATGTGGCGTGAGAGATTTCATCTTGACGTTCATCCCAAAGAAAAAATGCTGCATCTTCTTTCAGATCCTAGTGAATGGACAATGGATTTGGGTAATTCCGAATATGCATACAACAACAACCATCCAGAATATAAAATAGAATTTTCGCAACCCAAGAAAGTTGAGTCTGCTGAGGCTTATTGCTATTTCTACCCAAATCCCGTAGCATATCTGGGTACGGCAAAATTCTATTATCAATCGACCCTGTTGCTCGAACAAGAATACATGACCTGTGATGAAATGCGAAGACACCTTCCGGTTCCTCAAGTAGCCTATGTATCTAAAAACGGAATTGAAGGTTGGTATTATTATTTTACCAAGAACGCTATAAGCGGTCTCTTTTTAAAGTTCTTGACTAGAGGCACGTATTCATTTTCGTCAGGACGAGGATCAGAACCACCGTTCCTGATTTTCAAAGATGAAATGGAATCCAAAGCATTTGAAGATCATGTTAACCAACACCTGGATGATATTATTAAGCTCATTCCAACAACCTTCGCAAAAATGGCTAAGCGTGAAAAAGAAAATGCTAATGATACCACACCAATTGATCCAATCTTTATGGATCAGATACACCAATATTACGCTAGCTTCCAGTCTGGAAAAATATAAAAACCAAATCTGTTATATGGGATCTCCTAAGCATCAACATTTTATTCCAAAATCATTCCTGAAGCAGTTTGCTCTTAAGAATGAAAGAGACAAATACCTTATTGATACTCTAATGCGAGGGGATGCAAAAATTACGACCCTAACTACGACACAGGTATGTGTCCAAAAAAATATCTATACCTTCCCTGAGGGTGTCGAAGGTGATCGCTTCGCTTTAGAAAAGCGTTATGCAGTTGAAGTCGATGCTGTCTATCCAGAGGTATATGCGCTACTTTCTGATCCAACCATTCATAAACTTACTCTTGAACAGAAATCGAAAATCCTGAATACAGTATTAAGCCTTTACTTTAGGACACCTTTTTTCCTTAATGAGAAAAATGAAAGACTGGATGTCAGATTTGATAGATTCTCCAACCTTTTGAATAATAATAAAGAGCAACTGATCTACAATCATGATAACGGAACAAGTTATACGTTGACTAAAGAAAATATCGAGGATGTGAGAGCGATGCTAAAAATTGAAAACAAGATAAAATTTTTAGAAGAGCATTTGGAGCAATGGAAATCTTTTGTAGAACACAAAATGGTCTGTGGAATGGAAGTAATCGAAGTTTCTGACGAGGTTCCTTTAATATCCTCAGACAATCCAGTACTAATACTAGGAAGTGACGGCAGGCCTAATTACCAGGATATCTTCCATCCTGATAACATTATTGAGGTAGCTATCGATCCCAAAAAATATTTAATAATCTATCCTAACGCTGTATCTGAGGAAGAATCGCTGGATTTGAAAAGGGGAAGTCGTGATAAATATTTCGCGGCAGGAGTAAATCTGCGTACAGAAGAGACATCGGATGGACGAGTTTTGGGGTATCCAGGCGATGTACATAAACACTTTGAATCTCAGCAGAAACTCGGTGAGGATTCAGAAGAGAATATTGACCATTATTCAAAATTCATTAGACAAACAATGCTACTGGATGACCTCATGAAGACAGTAACAAAATCTGGTGGAACAATGCTTTCAAAGGCTGTCATTGAGAAAGTACGCGAGCTTTTTCACTCTGGCGAATTGGAAGGTTC
>NZ_DKSP01000038.1:0-2290 GCF_002472745.1 Sphingobacterium sp. UBA7253
CTTCCATCAATAGCCAGCCATGGAAATTCTTCTTTGTCTCTTCTGGGGAGATGAAACAAAAACTCGCTGCCGCATCCTATTGGAACGCACAGAAGATAAATGAGGCAAGCCATCTGGTTGTCTTTAGCGCACTTACCGATGTAGATCGCTTTGAAGAGCAGATCGCAAACACGCTTCCAGAGGGATCGATTAATTACTATAAGCAATTTTTGCAGTCGAAAGGGGAGGTCCATGTTCAATCCTGGATGAAGCAACAGGTGTATCTTTCTTTGGGATTTTTCCTTGCAGCCTGTGCTGCAAATCATATTGACGCAACCCCAATGGAAGGAATTGAAAATTCCGTCTACGATGAAATACTGGAACTCGATGGCTATCAGACGCTGTTTGCAGTTGCTATTGGCTATCGACATGTGGAGGATGCAAATCAGCCTGCAATTACCGCAAAATCACGTTTGACAATTGCAGATATAATTGAAGAGTTCTAGGTAAAAAAGATGAAACCAATAGTGGTTTCATCTTTTTTACATTAGTTTAAACTTATCTTTTTGCCCTGTTCGGGGAAAACATAATTTATTTTAAGTGGATTATTGTTGAGCAATTCGTTTTTAATGATTTCAGGGTTGTTACCAGTTGGTTTTCGGTGTGTGACCACTATGCTTAGCCCTTCCAAGTTTTTTAGTCCCGTTTTTTCTTTGAGCTTTACGAGTTCTTCTAGCAGCAAATTGGGGGTTAGGTGACCGAAGAGTAAATTTTCTGGCTCATTATTTGGGAAGGAGACTTCAATCAATATGCTGTTTAATTGTTTATTTTTGATCAGTGGGGTAATCTTATTCCAGAGCTTATCTAGCTGATCGGATTTTTCCACCCGGTCCGCGCCAGTATCGCCGAGGTAAAGGAGGTAGTGATTATCATGGCGGACAAGTGCTGCACTACTTTTATATGGATTTACATGGCTCAGCTCATATGCCGTCAAAGATAATGCTGTATTTGGTACTTGCATTTCCAGCCCCTCCTGTAAACTGTTGTAATGATACTTTCCTAGTATGGGTTTTTGGCCCTGGTCCCCAAAATTGATCCAGGTATCCGTGATGAAATAGTGATTTTGTAGAATTTGAAGGACCTGATCAATAGCGAAAATGTTCTTTTTGCTATCGGCAGGAGAATTAATAATAAGACCCGATAGATGATCGAGATGTCCATGGGAAATGAAATATCCCTTTATTTGGTTATGCAAAATTGTTTCGACCGATCCATTTAGACTTTTCAATACAATAGCTTTTCTAATCCCGGTATTTATGGTTCCGGCGTCGAGGCAAAGGAAGGCCGTATCTCTTGGAGTGCCTACTAAATAAGCAGAAAGATTGTCTTCTTGTTCGCCACCATATATTCCCAGCGGGACAAGGTCAAAATGCTGTGCCTGACAGGTCATGGTCACAAGAAATGTAAAAATGGAAAGCGCTAGTTTTTTCATGATTATTAAACTAAAAACCCATCCGTTGTTATAGGATGGGTTCAAATTTACGTTATTTTTTGTTTATTGGTTGAATCGGTAACGTACACCCAGCTGAATTCTCCAGCGTGAAGTTTCATCCACACTGTTCGAGAAAGTGTTGGTTAAAGGAATCTGATTTGTTGCATCTAAATACGGGAATGAGAATGTTGGTTGTCCCTGCGCATTCAATCCTTTGTAATTTAAGATACCGTTCGCTTTGTTGGCAAATTGGGCAACTCCCCAGCTTTTGTTGATCATATTACCGAAATTAAATACATCAAAAGTAATCTGCAATTGATGTTTCTTACCGCTGGTATTTAAAAATACATCTTGCGCGATGCGGATATCCAGTGTTCCGATCATTTTTCCTACCAATGCGTTACGTTTCGCGTATTGGCCTCTGTGCGCGTTCAGGTAATTGTCCTGATTAATGTATCCGTTCAATTGAGACCATAATTGATCAGCTGTCCGAGTGTCTTGCACATTGTCGCCAACAAGTGCAATTTCAGCTTTACTATTTGGAATGTAGATCAAGTCATTACCAGACAAACCATCATTGTTCAGGTCACCGCCATAAGTATAAGAGTAGCGAGGCCCGTCCTGCAGTTGATAAAATAAGGAGAATGTCGTTCCTAAATGATCCAGGTATTCTTTACGGTAAGAGAAGTTGGCAATAAATCTATTTTTAACCAAATAAGTTGAATAAGATAGGTCAGCGCTATTTGGATTACCCGACAAATAGCGATCACGCCACATGGATTGAGCAATAGATCCTCCATCGTTCACAGATCTTGATTC
>NZ_DKSP01000038.1:2428-4015 GCF_002472745.1 Sphingobacterium sp. UBA7253
ATTCTGTATAGGTATAACCGATATTTGCAAAAAATCCACCTTTGAACTCTTTCGACAATGTTCCTGTCAAGGTATAACTATAACCTTTTGATGTATTGGACATCACAATGGCGTCGGAAATATTCGGATTTTCGGGAGTAGGTTGAGCAGCACCATAAATACGTGGAGTATTGTAACGCATACGGTTATCGACACCAACTAAAGCTTTACCGTCCGTCGTATTTAGATTGACGTTACTGAAATAGACCGAATTGATATCTTTTGAATACATGGCTTCAAAAGTACCAATAACACCGCCTGGTAATTTTTGGTCAATGGCAAGGTTCGTTCTCCAAAGCTGCATAAATTTGAAGTTATTATCCGTTACCGCCAAGTTATAACTCGAGTTGTTGGCTGCAGTTTGGTGGTTCACATTGCGATAAGCATCTACATCAGGTGTAAATGGGCGGTTTGTAGGATTATTAATAGATTCAGAACCAAACATAACACCATTATTGCCGGCCTGATTAGAAATCCATACTAATGGCGGACGACCCGTAAAGATTCCCGATCCACCACGTACCTGCGTTTGATTTGTTCCATTGACATTCCAATTAAATCCAATTCGTGGCGACCAAAGAATTGCACTCTTTGGATATTTTGATACATCGATCTTTTCACCTTGATCAAAATTCAACTTGGTTACATTATCATTTTTCAGTTCATTGGGGGATGATATGTTAGTCAAATCGGCTCTCAATCCAGCAGTCAATTTAAAATGATCATTTACAGCATAGGCATCCTGTGCATATAGACCAAACATACGTACTGAAATTTCTGCATAAGGAAATGACCCATCAGGTAAAACAGAATATTGGATTTGGTATTTGGTTGCGTTGGAAACATTATTTTTTGCAGAGTTGTAGAAGTCATCTAAACTGGCAAATGTATAGGCCCCATAATAGTTCGGTGCAAATCCATTGGTGGTTTTGTAATTTTCAAAATTGGCTCCCAAGGTAATCTCATGCTTTCCGGCATAAATATTAAAGTTGTTGGTTGCTTGAAATACCTTCGTCTTTAAGCTATTAAATGCTGTAAATGGTTCGTAACCAAATGCTGTCATGCTACTACCGTCGGGGTTCATGATGTCTACCAAAGGAAATGGTTGGCCACCTTTCGACTCTCTATAGTCGTTCATGACATTGTATCCTACGGTCAATGAATTAGAATATTTGCTACTGATACGCGTACGTAATTCTAAATTCACATTGTCCATGTTGTTGTTTATACCGTAGCCTGCTGAGCTGAAAGGTAGGCCAAGGTTGGACGGTTGCCGATTATTTTTGGGCGCACCACTATTGGACGGTAAGATGTCGCGATAGGAACGAAAGTAGAAATATTTAGCGCTTAAGGTATTTTTTTGATCGATATTGTAATCTAATTTAACGGAAAATTTGTCACTGCGTGTATCCAAAGGATAATCTTGATAAGATCCAGGATTATACCCGATCGATTTAAGGTAGTTGGCTAGCTCATCAAGTTTCTCCGCAGATACGGTTGAAACATTCGGCCCCGTATTTCCTCCGCGTGAAGCAGATCGGAAGAGCG
>NZ_DKSP01000161.1:0-13944 GCF_002472745.1 Sphingobacterium sp. UBA7253
AAGTTTGGTCTATATCCGCCCCGATTCCAATTTGGTCTGAGATATGTATTTTGTATCCGTCATATTGAATACCACCGATAACAGGATCCTCCAGATGGCCAACCATACATGTGTCCAGATCAAAAAACTTGACATTTGGGGCAGCATACGCGAAATGTACCTTAGCAGCCAAAGCCAAGCGAGATTCCAGCATTCCTCCGATCATACAAGTAATGCCGTATTCCGCAGCAATATGATTAATTTTTAAGGCCTCTTGAATACCTCCTGATTTGGAAAATTTAATATTGATATAATCGCAAGCATCAGCTTTACAGAGACGCTCTGCGTCATGGTGAGAATAAACAGATTCATCCGCCATCACGGGAACAATAGTTTCTGTGCGCAATTGCGGTAAATATTCGTCATCCCAGGTACGCATTGGTTGCTCACAAAATTGTATCTTAAAAGGTTCTAGCCCCTGCAAAGCTTCTATTGCCCCCGCATAAGACCAGCCTTGATTTGCATCCACGCGAATAGGCATTTCGAATCCAACAGCCTTACGTATTTCACGAATACGCGCAATATCCGTTTTTGGCTCCTTCCCCAGTTTAACTTTAAACATGACCGCACCTTCGTCCTGTAAACGCTTTGCCTTCAGCGCCATCTCTTCCGGAGACGCAATTCCTAAAGTGATATCTGTCGTAATTTCTCGTTTCGTTCCCTTTAGAAACTGATAAAGCGGTAGACCAGCATGTTTGGCGGCCAAGTCATACAAGGCCATATCAAAAGCCGATTTGATCGTTTTGTTACCGGCAATATACAAATCCAATTCAGCCAAACGCTCTTCTATGGCCAAAGGATCGCGCCCCTTCCAGATCTTTGCAAAATCTCTAGCCAGAACTAAGCAAGTATCTTGTGTTTCTCCAACGATCATCGGAAAGGCAGAACATTCGCCCACACCATATATATTGGCATCGGTATATATACGTATAAAAGTATTTTGCGCATAGTCCATTGTCCCTGTCGCAATGACAAAAGGTTCCATAGGAATGCTTAGTCGATAAATTTCAATTTCAGTTATTTTCATCTCATTCTCTTTAGTTAAGCCATGTCGATACAGCATAAAAGGATATGCAATACTTTGCCTAATTTATATATATTCTCGCAATCTTGGGATGCTTTTTCCATATCGCACAAAAAAATATTGCCAAATGTTGCATTATTCAGCTACGCATCAAACTGTATTAACAGCCACGAATACCAAATACAATATCAGCAACAAAACACTTCAAAAGAAATGATAAAATCAAATTAAACACATTTTCATTAGAATATTTACAATATTTACGTTTTTTATTCCTATATTAGCAATGTATAATATTTGAAAAGGAAAGATGATTCAACAAAGACCGAAAACGGAGGGCCTCTACGACCCTAATTTTGAGCATGACGCCTGTGGGGTAGGCTTTGTCGCCCATATCAAAGGAAATAAATCACACGCACAAGTAAAGGATGCATTGACCATGTTGGAAAACATGGAACACCGCGGTGCTTGTGGCTGTGACCCAGAAAGCGGTGACGGAGCAGGTATCATGATCCAGCTTCCACATGAATTTTTATGGGAAGAATGTATCAACTTGGGTATACAACTGGAAGAGCCAGGTTATTATGGCACAGGTATGGTCTTTCTTCCTAAAGAAGAAGACATGAACAAAATATGTCGGGATTTGATTGAGGAAGCGGCAACAGAAAGGGGTATGAAATTCCTTGGCTACCGTCCAGTACCAGTCAATCGTGAAGGTATTGGACCAACAGCGCTCAGTGCAGAACCTGAAATTGTCCAATTTTTTGTCAGCAGACCGGACGGCGTTTCAAACACTGAAGAATTTGAACGCAAACTTTTTGTACTACGTCGCCTGATCATTCAAAAAGTTAAACAACAACAAGAATATCCTCTCCCGCTTTACTTTGCATCGCTTTCTTGCAAAACAATTATTTACAAAGGTCAATTAACAACATACCAGGTCGGAACTTATTATCTTGATTTACGCGATCCTCGTGTGGTATCTGCTTTTGGCTTAGTTCACTCGCGCTTTTCCACCAACACCTTCCCTTCATGGTCGCTTGCTCAACCATTCCGTATGCTGGCACACAATGGCGAGATCAATACGTTGACAGGTAACCTGAATTGGTTTTATGCAGGTATGCGCGCTTTATCATCGCCCTATTTTACGGAAGAAGAGATGGAAATCTTACTTCCAATCGTTGACCGTGGTCAGTCCGATTCGGCCTGCCTCGACAATGTAGCGGAACTTCTTTTACACAGCGGTCGTAGCCTCACCCACGTCATGTTGATGTTGGTACCTGAAGCTTGGGATGGCAATACACAAATGGATCCTTTAAAACGTGCTTTCTACGAATACCATGCGACGTTGATGGAGCCTTGGGATGGTCCTGCAGCCCTCTGCTTCACCGATGGTAAGCATATTGGTGCTACTCTAGACCGCAACGGTTTACGTCCACTACGTTATGCCGTAACCTCAGACGACCGCGTCGTTGTTGCTTCTGAAGCGGGAGCACTTCCGATCGAGGAGTCTACCATCATCAAAAAAGGCCGCCAACAAGCAGGCAAGATTTTTCTTGTCGATATGGAACAGGGCCGTATCCTTACCGATAACGAAGTAAAAGATCAGCTGATCAACCAGCAGCCCTACAGCGATTGGTTGGACAATTACAAAATCAAACTGGAAGAACTGGAAGAGCCTCGTGTAACCTACACCTATCTTTCCAAAGATTCCGTTTTCAAATATCAAAAGACATTTGGTTTCTCCCGCGAGGATCTGGAAACCATCCTGACTCCAATGGCATTGACAGGGTACGAACCGACAGGCTCAATGGGGTCCGATGTTCCGCTGGCCATTCTTTCCGATCAACCACAGCATATTTCAAGTTATTTTAAACAATTTTTTGCCCAAGTAACTAACCCTCCAATCGATCCGATTCGCGAACGCTTGGTCATGAGTTTAGCAACATTCATCGGTAATGCAGGCAATATCCTGATCGAAGACAAGAAATTCTGTCACTGTGTGACTTTACCGCATCCGATCCTGACCTCCAAAGAACTGGAGAAATTGCGTTCGATCGACACAGGATTGTTCCAAGCAAAAACCATTCAGTCTTATTTCCGCTCAGATGGTAAGCCTGGATCATTGGAAGCAGGTCTGGAACGCTTGTGCCGCTATGCGGATGATGCCGTACGTGATGGTTTTGAAGTCTTAATTCTTTCAGATCGTGCGATCGATTCCAAACATGCAGCAATACCATCGTTACTTGCTGTTTCAGCAGTCCATCACCACTTGATCAAAACAGGTAACCGTGGCGCTGTAGGTCTAGTGGTCGAAGCCGGTGATGCTTGGGAAGTGCACCATTTTGCCTGCCTATTAGCTTTCGGTGCCACTGCGATCAACCCGTATATGGCATTGGCGAGCATCCGTACGATGAAGGAACAAAATACCTTAGATACAGAGCTCACTTGGCCAGAATTATCCAAAAACTACGTCAAGGCCGTCAACAATGGTTTGTTGAAAATTTTCTCCAAAATGGGGATCTCCACATTGCAATCCTACCACGGAGCGCAGATTTTCGAGGTACTCGGCATCGACAAATCTGTCGTTGATAAATTTTTCTGCGGAGCAGTCTCACGTATCGGTGGCATGACATTAGATGATCTTGCCAAAGAAGCCCTCTCAAAACACTGGCGTGGATTTGAAAAAAGCCGTACACCGCAAAATTTATTGCCAGAAGGCGGTATTTACCAATGGAAACGCCGCGGTGAAGGCCACCTTTGGAATCCCGACACGATTCACCTATTGCAACAGGCCTGTCGCACCGGAGACTACGCAACCTATAAAAAATACGCACAGAAAATCAACGAGCAGAAGGAACATATGTTTACCCTTCGTGGATTGTTGGACTTTGCAAAACATCGCAATTCTATTCCATTGGAGCAAGTAGAACCTGCTAGTGAAATTCTAAAACGTTTCGCAACCGGAGCGATGTCCTTTGGATCAATTTCCCACGAAGCGCATAGTACCCTTGCCATCGCCATGAACCGCATCGGTGCAAAATCGAACACTGGTGAAGGTGGAGAAGATGAATTGCGTTATCAACCGCTTCCAAATGGAGATTCTATGCGCTCGGCTATTAAACAGGTTGCCTCGGCTCGTTTTGGTGTCACGTCCAATTATCTGACACAAGCGGACGAACTACAGATCAAAATGGCCCAAGGTGCCAAACCGGGAGAAGGAGGTCAATTACCTGGTCCCAAAGTGGATGCCTGGATTGCAAAAACCAGACACTCTACACCGGGTGTCGGTCTGATTTCACCCCCCCCCCACCACGATATTTACTCCATCGAAGATTTAGCGCAGCTGATCTTTGACCTAAAGAATGCTAACCGTCAAGCAAGAATCAACGTAAAATTGGTCTCTAAAGCAGGTGTTGGTACCATTGCTGCCGGAGTTGCAAAAGCCCATGCCGACGTCATTCTTATTGCAGGTTTTGATGGTGGTACAGGTGCATCTCCAATCAGTTCAATCAAGCACGCTGGACTACCTTGGGAATTAGGCCTTGCAGAAGCGCATCAGACACTTGTTAAAAACAAATTGCGCAGTCGTGTCGTGTTACAAGCGGACGGCCAGGTAAAAACAGGTCGCGACATCATCATCGCTACACTATTGGGCGCTGAGGAATGGGGCGTATCTACAGCAGCATTGGTTGCCGGCGGCTGTATCATGATGCGTAAATGCCACCTGAATACGTGTCCTGTAGGTGTTGCAACTCAAGATCCAGAACTGCGTAAATTATTCTCTGGAAAACCAGAAGATATTGTCAACTTATTTACCTTCCTCGCGGAGGAAGTCCGGGAAACTATGGCTTATCTAGGCTTCCGTACCATCAACGAAATGGTGGGAAGAGCTCAATTCTTGAAAAAACGCGAGAATATAAACCATTGGAAAGCTAAGAAAATTGATTTCACAGACATTCTACATGTGGAACGCAACGAGCCTGGACAATCGTTATACAATACCGAAGAGCAGGATCACGGTATGGCCATGATTTTGGATTGGGGCCTCCTAAAACAATCAAAATTGGCTTTAGACAGCAAAACTCCTGTATTTGGCACCTTTAAGGTCAAAAATACAGACCGTACGATCGGAACAATGTTGTCCAATGAAATTTCAAAACTCTACGGTTCTGAAGGCCTGCCTGATAATACCATCAATTTCAAATTTGAAGGTTCCGCCGGACAAAGTTTCGGTGCATTTTCAACAAAGGGTCTTTCATTTGAATTACAAGGTGAAGCCAATGATTATGTTGGAAAAGGGCTATCAGGAGCTCAGCTAGCAATCTATCCAGTTGCAGAAAGTGCTCTCGTACCGGAAGATAATATCATTATCGGCAACGTTGCACTATTTGGAGCAACCTCTGGACATCTATTCGTGAACGGACAGGCCGGCGAACGCTTCGCCGTACGTAACTCAGGTGCAACAGCTGTCGTTGAGGGTGTTGGTGACCATGGCTGTGAGTATATGACTGGGGGCCGTGCGCTGATCTTAGGGGCAACGGGTCGTAACTTTGCTGCCGGAATGAGCGGTGGTATCGCATGGATCTACGACATTAACGAGGATTTCCGCGAAAACTGCAATCAGGAAATGGTCGATCTGGACCCATTGGAAAGTGAAGACGAAACCGCAATTATCGCTTTGCTGAAACGTCATATTTTGCTTACCAATAGCCGCAGAGCAGATTTCATCCTGCAAAACTGGTCAAGAGAAAAAAATAAATTCATTAAGGTATTCCCTAGAGAATACAAAAATGTCATTCGTCAAAAATTAGTTGAAGCATAATATAGGAAGCACAGATCATGGGAAAAATTACAGGTTTTAAAGAATTTGAGCGCGTGCTTCCGACAAAAGAAGCTGTGGAAGGTCGCGTAAAGCACTTTAAGGAATTCAATAAAGGATATTCAGAGAATGAGCTCAATAAGCAAGCTGCTCGCTGCATGGATTGCGGCATTCCATTTTGCCATTCAGGTTGCCCACTGGGCAATGTCATCCCTGAATTTAACGATGCCGTATACGATGGAAAATGGGAAGAGGCCTATCAGATTTTGTCCTCCACCAATAACTTCCCTGAATTTACAGGTAGAATATGTCCGGCACCATGCGAATCAGCCTGTGTACTTGGCATACATAGTACTCCGATCACTATTGAGGAGATCGAAAAACATATTATTGAGATTGCTTTTAAAAAGGGTTATGTCAAAGCACATAAAAGCTATTTAAAAACAGGCAAACGCGTCGCTGTCGTGGGCTCTGGTCCAGCAGGACTAGCGGCTGCCGCTCAGCTCAATAAGGCTGGGCACGATGTTATCGTCTTCGAACGTGATGACCAGGTTGGAGGTTTACTCCGTTACGGTATTCCGGATTTTAAATTAGAAAAATCGGTGATCGATCGCCGTGTCAATCTCATGAAAGAATCGGGAATAGAATTCAAGGTTAACACAGAAGTTGGCAAAGATATCAGCTTTTATGAATTAAAAGCTTATGATGCAGTTATATTGGCCACTGGTTCAACCGTTCCTTGGCACATGCAATTACCGGGGCATGAAGCTAAAGGCATACATTTTGCCATGGACTTTTTGACCCAACAGAATAAAGAAGTAAGCGGAATCGCTATCGAACAAGACCGCATCTTGGCAACAGACAAACATGTTGTTGTCATCGGTGACGGTGATACCGGATCAGACTGTATTGGTACATCCAATCGTCATCGTGCAAAAAGTATTACACAGATTGCCCGCAAACCTACACCATCTAAACATCGCCTAAAGAACAATCCTTGGCCGATGGACAAGCTCACATTCGGAACCTCCTCTTCCCAAGAAGAAGGCTGTGAAAGACTTTGGGCTACAGAAACCCAGGAATTTGTCCAAGACGAAAATGGTCATATTAAGGGAGTAAAAATCAAGGAAGTTCAATACGAAGTTGATGAATTTGGAAAAAGAACCCGCTTAGGAGAATCCGAGATCCGTGAAATACCGGCAGACCTCGTATTACTGGCTATTGGTTATCAACATACTGAACATACGCTCTTAGAACAGTTAGGTGTTCGTGTAGATGAAAAAGGAAATATCCTCGCAAATGACAAAGAATACCAAACGACAATTGATAATATCTTTACAGCCGGAGACTGCCGTAAAGGCCAATCGCTTGTTGTTTGGGCCATCTCCGAAGGACGCGAATGTGCTCGAAAAGTCGATGAATACCTAATGGGTTATTCAGAGCTTGAAAGCAAAGACTTCCTGACCACAATAAATGCTTAAAAGTAGGCCGCGCTCAACAGAGAGTTCATACAAGTGGTACACCAAGCCACCGTATAATCTTTAGCGATAAGAGCAAAAGCGTGAACAGTATAAAATCATAAAAAGGTCCGTTGAGAATTCAACGGACCTTTTTATGATCAGTCATTCGTCCCTATTTCAGTGGGTCCTTAAGTTTAACAAAATAAATGCTGTTTTTATCTACAGTCTTTATGTAAGGCAATATTTTCGACTCATAGAAACCTTTTCCGGTTACCCCAAAATCATCATCATTACATACCGCGATCATGAATGGATTAATGACAGCCAAGCCCTCTGCTTTATCATGCGGATACAATTCCTTGATGTCAGTCATTAAATCAGCAACCAATGTCTTATTGACTGGTTTAATATTATACTTTGCCAATGTAGCTGCGTCTTTGAGTTCCTCGACAGTTTTACCGTCAAATAATTTCCCAGTTGCGGTATTATTCGCATCCGAGATATCTGTTGCGCCAGAAAGATCTATTTTATAAATTTTCTTAAATACAGTAGAGCGAGTTGCTTCTGTCGCGTATTCCCCATCACGTTCCAAGACAATAAATGTTGAATTGCTCACGGCAGCAATTTCACTTACAGCCTGCAAATCGGTACGCTCCATCATATAGACATATTGTTTCGTGGCACCGCTCGCAATATCGAGCGTAACAATACGGATTGCCAACGAATTTTTAATCGCATCTTTAGATGGATTATACAGCGGAAATTGCATGATTCCGACCAGTGTTTTACCGTCAGGCGTAAGCGTCAATCCTTCCATTCCGCGATTAGGACGACGTTTGGCAAATACTAAAGGCAACTTTTTACCCGTAGACCAAGGATTAATCCGTTCGATTTCTTTTCCCGAAGCGTCAAAATGAACGATATGTGGTCCGTATTCGTCACTGACCCACCAAGAACCATCCGCCGCTCTCGCTAGTCCCTCTGAATCGATTCCATCCTCGCTTTTCCCTAGATCTTTACCATCAACCCCCAATGCTTTTTCTCCAGAACCACCCTTCCCTTCAGGATTTGGCAGACCATTCAATTTCACACCATCTTTATTTTTCAATTCGATAACAGATTCCAATGTTAGCGTATTTTCCTTTAATCTGAATTTACCGATCTGCGGTGCAAATGCCGGAGTAGCAAATACTTTACTATCGCTTTCTGTCCCATCAATATTTGGTCCCCTATCAGTTAAAAGATAAAATATAGATTTATCAGTAGGATCTTGGACCATCGAAGACCCATAGCCTCCATTATACACTTTTACATCATTAATATCACTTAATACTTTTGGGTCTGTTGCTATTGCCTTTTGCGGATAGGTCAGTTCTGTCGGGTCAGTAATCTGCGACACATCATCTTTACTACATGAAGCACACAATAGGGCTATCCCCAGTACACTGTATATTTTTTTCATCTGTACAAATTTTTCAAATAATGTTTACTGCTATTCAGGTTCATTCCAATAGCCAAATTCTATTCCTGTTGCCTTGCATATCCGATAAAACAGTAAGGTTAGTCTAAACAATCTATACTTGGCTGGCTGTCCGAATACTGATGCAAACATAATTGCCAGATATTAGCCAATCATTAACATAAGTTTAAATAAACTGCATCTATCGTAAAAAACATCCTATAAAAANNTTAAATACCCTCGGTTATGGAATTTTGAATTTTCCTGCATCACTAGAAAAATAACAACTAATTGTACCGCGAACCATCGATGTATTCACGGACCTCACCTACTAAACATAGAAAGATGAAAAAGATCATAGTTGCCCTGTTCATAATTTTGGCATTTTCCAATGTGGATACGAAATCTCAGATCAAAACTACACGCGAAATACCCAGCTTAAGAATTAAAAATGACGATAGCCAGCAAAACAAGGTGATGTTGGCAGACCTAAAAGTAGATGTTGCGATCTTCGGAAATATGGCCAAAACGACGATGACAATGGTCTTCGACAATAAGACCAATCGCGATCTCGAGGGCGAACTGACATTCCCTATGCCGGAAGGCGTTTCCGTGAGCGGTTACGCCTTAGATATCAACGGCAAATTACGCCAGGCAGTTCCAGTCGATAAAAATAAAGGTACCGAAGTATTTGAAAGTATAGAAACACGCCGGGTCGATCCGGGTCTATTGGAAAAAGTCGAAGGCAATAATTTCCGAACTCGGATTTACCCATTACCAGCGAATGGGAAACGCACCGTTCAGATTAGCTATTCGGAAAATCTGACAACAGCATCCGATCAGGCTCGTTACTACCATCTACCCTTAAACTATACATCCCCCATTGAAAACTTCACCTTGGATATCCATGTCTTTCAAGACACACATAAGCCAAATTTCACAGAGAAACCAGATGGTTCGTTGGCATTCTCACAACATAACAGCAATTACACAGCTTCTTTACATAAACAACAGTTTAAATCCCAGCGAAATTTAGTCATTCAACTGCCGACAGACAACAGGGAAACATCAGGTCTATTTCAGGCAAATAATGACAATACATTTTATTTTCTTGCCAATGCAAGCGTCAACTCCATAAAACCTGCTCAAAAGAAATGGGGGCACAGCATTGGAATTATATGGGACCGTTCGCTCAGCAGTAAAAATAGAGATATAGAAAAGGAACTCGCGCTATTAGATTTCTTTTTTAAAGAAAACCCCAATATGACTGTTGATCTGGGCTTATTGGACATCCGCTTTGTAAAAGGGCATACGTTTCAGGTAAGTCAAGGTAATTGGAATGATCTCAAAAACTACATCAAAGGAATTAATTACGATGGCGGTACAGATTATAGCCAAATAAAGGCCGGTGTAATAAAGGCCAGCAATTACCTGCTGTTTAGCGACGGCCTTTCTACATTTGGTCAAAGTAAAATGAGCCTTGACAATCCAGTCTATTGCATTACTTCATCCAGCGGGTCCGACTATGGTGTCCTAAAACAAATTGCCCAAAAACATATTGGAAAGATGATCAATTTAGTCAATACCTCAATAACTGAAGCTTATCATAATCTAAATACGATAAACCTTATCTATCTGGGGATAAAAGAAAAAAATGATTTTGAAGAAGTTTATCCTCAAAAAGGTACCCCAATACAAGCCAATTTTTCTATCGCGGGCTTAGGGAAACACCCAGGATTGAAGCAGCTCACCGTACTTGTAGGAGATGGGCAACAAGCACCACAAGAGATTAGTATAGCGCTGCACCCTGACCATGGTGAAATTGACCTACAGCAGATCTGGGCACAAAAGAAAATTGAAGCGCTGGATCTTCAATACGAAGACAATCGTGAAGAAATTGAAACCCTTGGTAAACAGTTCGGTATTGTTACCCGAAATACCAGCTTAATTGTACTGGAAACTGTAGAAGATTACATACGTTATGCAATAACTCCACCTGCCGAATTGCTTTCCGAATTTAATCGGCTCATAAAAGAAGAACGTATCGCAAAGGAAGAACGTGTAGCAGACTTGTTGGATCAGGCTCAAGACATTACCAAACAGCTTCAGTCCTGGTGGAATACCGATTTTCAGCAAAAAAAGAAATATCCAAAGCGTAAAAGATTAATTCGCATTCCAGAACCTGCCGTTGCTGAAGAGATGGCTACCGGTGTTGCTCCTGTTACACCCATTCCGTCGCGTCGCTCAGCTAGTCCTGCAGCTCCCACGCTAGCCTTAGAATCGCGTTCATCTGACCGAACCTCAGCGAAAAGCATCTCGGCAACTGGCAATTCAAGCACTGGCCATACAGCAACCAGCGAACTGGCGAGGGCGGCCGCATCTGAGGACGTTCTTCAGGAATTCGCTGTTGTTCAATCCTTAGAAGGACGTGTAGCTGGCCTACAAACGCCAAGCAGCACTAACAACATACGTGGAAAAATCAGCATCCCCGAAATTAAAGAAGACCAAGCCTATTTACAGGACCTTATTCAATCCAAAGATCCTTACAAAAGCTATCTCCAACTTCGGGATCAGTATATGGGAACGCCAACTTTTTATTTTGATGTCGCAAACTTCTTTTTCAAAAGAGGAGATCGAGACAAAGCGCTACTCATTTTAAGTGCACTCGCAGACTTACAAATTGAAAATGCAGATCTCTACAAAACCATCTCTTATAAGTTACGGGAATGGGGCGATTACGACAATGCACTATTCATTACAGCTAAGGTTTTAAAATGGCGTCCAATGGATCCACAAAGCCACCGCGATTATGCCCTTGTCTTACAAGACAAAGGTATGTTCAAGGAAGCACTAGAACAATTATATGGGATTTTGACCCAGAGCTACTCCCCGGAAGCAGCCGACCGCGATGACGGTATTGAAGAAACATTGGTTATGGAAATCAATAATATCATTAAAGCAAACAAAGCTGCAAGCTCCACAGTTACCGTGAACAAAAAATTGATTGCGGATCTGCCCGTCGACATTCGTGTTGTCATCAATTGGAATTCACAAAACACCGATATAGACCTTTGGGTAACTGATCCAAATCAAGAAAAATGCTTTTATAGTAATCCAGCCACAGCGATTGGGGGTCGACTCAGCAATGACTTTACTGGCGGCTATGGCCCTGAACAATTTTTATTGAAAAAAGCACTAAAAGGAAAATATAAAATTGAAGTTGATTTCTTTAACGATGGTTCCCTGACGCTAGCAGGTCCAGCGGCTGTGATGGCTGAAATTTATACCTACTATAGCAGTGGAAAGCAAGAACGAAAAATCGTTACGATCTACCTTGACCGCAATAAGGAGCGCAATATTGGTATTGGCGAATTTTCATTCCAGTAGATTACCAGAGACAGTGAAGTCAATAAATTGACTTCACTGTCTCAATTAATGCAATTTACGAATAACCAGATCTTTTTGTCTATTCTCTAATTTGGTTTTTACATAAGGGTAAGTAAATACTGCTCCTAAAACGATACAGGCTCCAAGATAAAACCCGCCGCTCATGGTCTCCTTTTGCCCAAATATCAACATCGCTAACAGAATACCATATACAGGCTCCAGATTGGTTGTCAGCGCAACAGTAAAAGCAGATAATTCCTTCATAACAGCAACGCCCATAACATAAGCCACCGCCGTACAAACCACACCTAACAACAGCAGATAAATTAAATCTTGCCGCCCCAGTCTCATTTCAGCATTGAAATCTCCTGTAAACAACATCAATATGCTGATCCAAAAGCATGCCCCCATCATCTCATAGAACGTAATCAGGGTTGGGCTCGATTTTTTAACCATACGCGCATTGGCGATAGAAAATATACTCGCGCAAAACGCACAACCAAGCCCCGCCAATAGACCAACGAGGTAATGTGTTTCAAAAGAAAAGATCGTATAAATACCGATGATAATTACCAAACCAACTACAATATCCAACAGTGCAATGCGCTTTTTATTCACAATAGGCTCCAATATTGCCGTAAATAAAGTCACCGAGGATAGCGTAACCAATGTCACCGATACGGTCGATACTTTGATCGAATAAAAAAATAATACCCAATGCAGCCCAACAACGGCCCCCACCATAAAAAACTGGAGAAACTGTTTCCGCGAAACTACAATCGATTGTTTGGTTACCAAGAAATAGATCAACAGCGCGATAGACGCTATTGCAACACGATACCACACTAAATGAAGGGCAGATACGGAAATCAGACTACCCAAAATCCCGGTAAATCCCCAAATAAGTATTGTTAAATGCAGAATTAGAATATTCCGATTTAATTGAATTTTAGCCATATTCTCTAGAATACATTTGTATAGAAATGATGAGCAATACCTATTATTTCCCTTTATAAGGCAGGCTCACTGAAGTTATTGAAAACTGAACAAAAAATTACTTTGGCGCTTTTATCGCCAGGTATAGTGCTACCAAAAAGAAGGTAACATTCGGAATTAATACGGCTATCAACGGTGGCAGTCCCCCTTTCAAAGAAAACATCGTTGCAAACTGTATAAAGACGATATATGTAAAACTTAACGCGATACCAATCCCAAGACTCAATCCTATCCCCCCACGCACTTTCTTAGAGGACAGTGCCACACCCATCAAGGTCAGTACAAAAGCTGAAAATGGATACACATAACGCTTGTATTTCTCAAGCAATAAATCGTTCATGACTCCTGTTCCTCTGATCTCCTCCTTATGGATACGAATATTTAATTCGCGTGTATCCATGGCGGTAAACATATTGTCACGTACCTCAAAATCCGAAGGTTTCATATCCAAAGTCGTGTCTTTAACGGCTCCTTTGTCCATGCGTTCATGCAGTCCATTGATAATACGATTGGTATATCCTTCGATCTTCCATTTTGTTGCCACCGAGTCCCAGGTAATACGGTCAGCCATCATTTTTTCCTTGAGGGTATCCCCTTTGAAAATTTCAAGTACAAAGCCGTATCCTGTTTTGGTTGTATTATCAAAATTGTCTATATAAACATAGCTGTTTTTGTCCAATTGCATGTGAGTAGAAACCCTCGAGTTATCCTTGGGTGGCTTTACGTAGATATTTTCAAAATCAACCTTCATCTTATT
>NZ_DKSP01000161.1:14001-22222 GCF_002472745.1 Sphingobacterium sp. UBA7253
ATACCAAAGAAATAGCAAATATCAGGGTTGCAGCCATCATGTAGGGACGAAGCAAACGGTTAAAGCTATACCCGGCGCTTAGAATCGGGACAATTTCAGTTTGGTCCGCCATCTTGGAGGTAAAGAAAATAACCGCAATAAAGTTGATCAGCGGACAAAGAAAATTTAAGTAAAAGGGAATAAACCCCGCATAATACTCAAAAATAATCTTATCGAGGGGTGCATGATATTTTAAAAAATCATCCAATCGTTCGGACACGTCAAAAACCACCATGACAACAGTAAATATCGCCATAGTGAATAAAAAAGTACTTAAATACTTTTTGATAATGTAACGATCGATTAACGACAGCATTTTTTTAACTTGCGCTATTTAGTTCTACAAACGTTGATCCAATATTTTCACCATTTTGTTTTTCCAATCGTAGAAAGTTCCATCAATGATTCGCTCCCTAGCCTGATTAACCAACCAAAGGTAAAAATGTAAATTATGTAAAGAAGCAATTTGTGCTCCAAGAATTTCTTGTGATTTAATCAAATGCCTTAGATAGGCTTTCGAATAAAATTGATCAGCATGCAGATCACTCTCCGCTTCTATTGGTGAAAAATCATCTTTCCACTTTTCATTTTTGATATTGATAATACCATTTTGTGTGAAAAGCATACCATTTCTAGCATTACGGGTTGGCATAACGCAATCGAACATATCCACCCCTAAGGCAATATTTTCAAGAATATTTACCGGTGTTCCTACGCCCATAAGATAACGTGGTTTGTCATGCGGTAAGATATCACAGACAACTTCGGTCATAGCATACATTTCTTCCGCAGGTTCGCCAACCGATAATCCACCGATCGCATTTCCTTCACGGTTAAACGAAGCAATAGTCTCTGCGGATTTAATTCTTAAATCTTTGTAAACAGATCCTTGAACAATTGGAAACAAAGTCTGATCATACCCATAAAGCGGATCAGTGCTATCAAAACGATCCACACAGCGTTTCAGCCAACGATGGGTCATATCCAAAGAACGACGTGCATACCCATAATCACATGGATAAGGCGTACACTCATCAAATGCCATAATGATGTCTGCACCGATAATACGCTGCGTATCCATTACATTTTCTGGTGTAAATAGATGTTTTGATCCATCGATATGGGAACGAAAGGTAACCCCTTCTTCTTTGATCTTACGTACTTCGGTCAACGAATACACTTGATAACCACCAGAATCTGTTAAAATAGGTCGATCCCAACCATTGAATTTATGCAATCCGCCGGCTTTATTCAACACATTCAGCCCCGGACGTAAATAGAGGTGGTACGTATTACCCAGAATAATCTGCGCTTCAATATCGTTCTTCAATTCATGTTGATGAATTGCTTTCACTGTACCTGCCGTACCAACAGGCATAAAAATAGGCGTTTGAATGGGACCGTGTGCAGTTTCGACAACACCTGCACGTGCTTTTGACAACTTATCTTGTGCTTGTAGCGTAAATTTCATTAATATTTTTCCTCTGAGACTATTTCTATTTTAAAGAATGATTTGCCATGGAAATGGCGATATCGGCATTTGGAGTAAAAAATTAAAAACTCATTTTCAACTAGTTGCAACTTAAAAAGTCATTATAGCTTTCCTAATTTCCACCCAAGCTCGGATTCATCCCTAGAATACGTTGCAAAAATACTATAAAAAGATTTGCAAACAGGATGTTTCAAAAATAAATTATCATTTTTCCCCTATAAAAAAGTTGCGGAAAGCACTTATCTTTGTGAGCTATGCTTGACCTTCACGTATTTTTGGCCAATCTTCCATATATTGCTTTTGGAGTATTGGGTCTTTTCTTATTGATACAATTGTACTACATCTTATTTGTATATAGCAAATTGAGTCGTTATCAAATTGAACCTGTACAAGAAGGAACCGAATTCCCACCGCTATCCGTTATTATTTGTGCACACAATGAACAGGATAATATTCCTGAATTCCTTCCGAGTATACTGAATCAAGACTATCCCAATTTTGAAGTAATTGTTGTCAATGATTTCTCAACAGACAATACGCCTTGGATATTGCATGATTTCGAAGCAAAATATCCCAATTTAAAGATTGTGGATATCAAAGAGCATATTCGCTTGAAACATGGTAAAAAGTTTGCCGTCAGTATGGGTATCAAAGCATCAAAGCACCAGACACTGGTGTTTACCGATGCGGATTGTGCGCCACAATCCGATCAATGGCTCAAAGAAATTGCCGCAGCTTTCAGACCGGAAACAGAAATTGTACTAGGCTATTCTCCTTATTTTAAGAAAAAAAGCTTGCTAAATCTATTGATTCGATTTGAAACTAGCCATACTGCCATGAGTTATTTCTCCTATGCACTAAAGGGTGATGCCTATATGGGAGTAGGGCGTAACATGGCTTACAAAAAAGACCTTTTCTTTCGTAACAAAGGATTTGCAGCACATATGCATATTAAATCCGGCGATGATGATCTTTTTGTTAACCAAAATGCAAATCCGACCAATGTTAACATTGCACTGGCAGCCGAATCCATTGTCTATTCGGAACCCAAAGCGACTTGGAGGAGCTATTACAAGCAAAAAGCAAGACACTCAGGCGCCTCTACCATTTACAAAAAGCGACATCAGCGCATGCTGGGCACTCAGCTGGTATCGGCAGTCTTTTTTTACGTAGCACTTATCGCAACAGCGATTGCCTTTCCAATGTACTGGTATGTTCCCGTTACAGCCTACCTTCTAAGGCTGATTGCCCAATGGATAATATTTGCCAACATCTATAAAAAACTAGAAGTAAAGGAACTGATTTGGTGGCTGCCTTTGGTAGACTTCATCTACTATTTCTATATTTGCATCAATGGCATCTTCAGCAGAAAAAAGAAAAAAATAAGCTGGAAATAATTCACTTTTAAAATACGAAGCTTTGAATCCAACAGTTGATATCATCTATAACTATTTTCCAAAATTAACGGATATTCAAAAAGAACAGTTTGCAAAACTTGCCGACCTCTATACATTTTGGAATAGCCAAATCAATGTTATTTCACGTAAAGACATTGATAGCCTCTACCTGCACCATGTGTTACATTCGCTAGGTATCGCTAAATTTGTCCAAGAGCTCACGCCAGGAACACAAATTTTGGATGTGGGAACCGGAGGAGGCTTTCCAGGTATCCCAATGGCCATTATGTTTCCTGAAGTCAAATTCCATTTGGTCGATTCTATCGGCAAAAAAATTAAGGTCGTACGTGAAGTTGCAGCTGGACTCGGTCTCCAGAATGTTGAAGCAGATCATATCCGCGCAGAACAACTCGACGACAAATATGATTTTGTCATATCACGTGCGGTGACAAGACTTGGAGAATTTACGCCTTGGATACAGAATAAATTCGCAAGAAAAGATAAAAACGGGATCCCTAATGGAATTCTTTACTTAAAAGGCGGAGATCTCACCGAAGAGATCAAAGAATCTAAGCTCAAAGCAGAATTACACCCACTTTCAGATTACTTTAAAGAAGATTTCTTTGATACAAAATATCTGGTATACGTACCTATGTAATTAAAGTTTGGCATTACCCATAGGAAACTGAAGTCGCCTATGGATAATGTCTACAGAATCGAGGTAGTTCGTTAAACACTTATGGATATAAGCGATCTTCTCATAGCGATCATTCTCACGAAGCCATTTTAAGGAAGGCTCATAGTATATCCTAAATTTGCGCAACGAATCTCCCGACAACTTGCTGTATTCCTGTGTCAGCGGATACCATTCCTCGCGAATCAGATCCTGTTGGTATTCTTTTTCAAACTGACGTTGAAGTTTTCTCGAATTTCGTCCCTTTCGACTGAATTTATTGTAAAGCTTGTTCAGATTGACAGCAATTCCGCCCTGATGAGGCAAGGTCACCATATTTTTCGTATCACCCCAGAAAAAGATCGACTTATACTCCTCCTTTTTTTCTTCCCATTTATCCCCCGCTGATTTGCGTTTGATCGAAACAGTATCCAAACGTAACGTATCTTTTGGACTTCCTTTTTTCCCAATGGTATCCAGAAGATGAGGTCTCCCGGAATAGGCAAAAACTCCCTGCCGATAAAACGAAAAGTAGACACAGAAAAACAATAAAGATAGAAATCCGATACGTACCATATTTATAATTGATAAACCAAAATAACCAACTATAAATAAAATTAAAAAGTATTTAACTATCTTTAACTTAAGAGACTAAAGACCCAATTCTTTTTTAATTTCTAAGCCAATTAGATTGATTTCTTCATCCATACCGAACATAGGAAGCTCCGTTTCTGGATTAAGTTTCAACCAGTTTGTATCATTGTCTTTAATAATCTTTACGTATTCCACACCATCCTTAAAAATAACATACGTATCTTCTTCCTCAGGGAAAACAGAATAAACTATATCCCCCAATTCGATATCAAAAGGTTCTTTCATTTCCATAGTTAAAATATCATTAATCGCTCAAAGTTACCAATTCCTCTTCTTTCTTTCCAAAATTGACCAATATTTCATCCCACTCGATCTCAAATAAGCTCAGGAAAATTGCATTCATTCTAGAGCAATCCGCAAATTTTCCAGCAGGCACATGATCTCCTCCGATTAAGAACTTCGTCATTCTACTAAAAATACAACAAGCCTGAGCAATTCTAACAAAAAGTACAACAGCTCGTTATATTTTTCATATATTTAGATAAACCCAATTATGAAATTAATTTATCCCATAGCTTTGACGAAAATCAAGGGGATTGGCCCTAGAACAGCGCGTCACATCATTGACCAAGGTCACGATTTAGCGGACATATTTGCATACTCAAAAAAAGATTTGATGCAAATTCTTGGGATACGTGAGTCAATCGCCGAAGCAATATACAATAAAAGCTATATGCCCGCCTGTGAAAAAGAACTCGCTTTTATCGAAAAACATCAGATACAAGCGTTATGGCTGGAAGACCAAAATTACCCCGATAGGCTACGACAATGTGAAGACGCTCCGCTTGTTGTCTATTATAAAGGGAACCAACCACTCAACAGTGCAAAAGTTATTAGTATCGTCGGCACTAGACATGCGACCTATTATGGCCAGAAAATATGCGAAGATTTGCTAGAAGCCATGAATTGTACCAAAGACACCTTAATCGTTAGTGGTCTTGCTTATGGTATTGACGCATTAGCACATCGCAACGCACTAAAAAATAATATTCCAACCGTTGCTGTATTAGGGCATGGTCTCGATCGAATTTACCCCGCATCCCATCGCGAACTTGCCACAAAAATGCTAGACCAAGGCGGTTTATTGACAGAATTTACATCCAACACATTACCTGAGCGCAGTAATTTTCCTATGCGCAATCGCATCATAGCCGGTATGGCAGATGTCACCATTGTCGTAGAAGCTGCAATTAAAGGAGGCGCATTGATTACTGCCGAAATTGCCAACAGCTACAACCGCGATGTATGCGCCTTTCCAGGAGCCGTTTATGAAAAAAGCTCTGAAGGCACCAACTACCTCATCAAAACCAACCGTGCTCATATGATTAGAGGACTTCAGGATCTCGAATATCTCATGAATTGGGAAGTCAGCATAAAAGCTGTTGACCAGCAGCTTAGCCTTCCTTTGACACTGACAAAAGACCAACAACTCCTTTTTACACTCATTCAGCAAAAAGGACAATTAGAGATAGACCAGATGATTGACCTCACAAAATGGCCACAAAGTAAATTGGCCTTAATCCTATTGGAACTTGAAATGCAGTCACTCATTCACGCCTTACCCGGAAAACGGTATAAAACTGCCGGACACACGGAAATTCAAAAAAATTAGCTCATTTCCTATCATGCAGCAGTACTAAAATGCCGCTTGGATCGCAATAAAAATTCAGAATCATACTCAACAAAAAATCAAGAATTAATGAACGAAAACAATACAAAAAGTATTTGGAAAGTCATCGGAGCTTCCTCCATGGGAACACTTATCGAATGGTATGACTTTTTCATTTTTGGCAGCCTATCCATTGTAATTTCCACCAAATTCTTTCCGGCAGAAAATCCAACAGCGGCTTTTCTTTCAACCCTAGCCACATTTGCCGCAGGTTTTGTTGTCCGACCATTTGGCGCCCTATTTTTTGGCCGACTAGGCGATATTATCGGTCGAAAATATACGTTTATGGTTACTTTAATGCTCATGGGTGGAGCAACATTTCTCATAGGTTGTATCCCCAGCTATGAGAGTATTGGGTTTTGGGCACCGCTGCTGGTGTTGATCCTTCGTCTCTTGCAAGGTCTTGCTCTAGGAGGAGAATATGGAGGTGCAGCAACTTACGTCGCCGAACATGCCCCATTGGGCCAGCGGGGTTATTGGACATCATGGATACAAACAACAGCTACCTTTGGCCTTTTCATATCACTCGTTGTCATCCTCCTGACCAAAGGCTTTCTCAGCGAATCACAATTTGATTCTTGGGGATGGCGGGTTCCTTTCCTCCTATCTTTAGTCATGGTATATGTTTCCTATCTTATTCGTAAGAAGATGAAGGAATCACCCGAATTTAGCAAGGCCAAAGCGGAAGGAAAAACAAGTACAAATCCGCTAAAAGAAAGCTTTGGCAACCGATACAACCTCAAATTTGTACTGCTCGCACTTTTTGGTGCAGCCATGGGACAGGGCGTTGTTTGGTACACGGGACAGTTTTACTCGATGAGTTTCATGAAAACGGTCATGCACCTTCAATCTGACCAGGCCGATACAATCCTCGGCATCGCACTACTGTTGGGAACTCCATTTTTTGTCGTATTTGGGTGGCTTAGTGACAAAATTGGACGAAAATGGATCATGCTCGGTGGGATGTTACTTGCCGTATTGACTTACCGCCCGATTTACGAATCCATGTACCAACTTTCTAATGCAGAACAGAAAGTCAAGGTGAACGAAACAACGGAGGTCCCCCTTGGACCGCAATCAACAGAAGTCATTTCGATCATCAAGACTCAATATGAGGACCAGACCGAAGTTACTAGAGCCAGCATGATACATCAGTCAGGAAAACTCAAAGGACAGCCAATGACCAAAACCACAGTCCATCTTGCAGGCAAGAACTATATGCTGCTCGTCCTGCTGATCTTTATACAAGTGATTTATATTACAATGGTGTACGGGCCCATCGCGGCATTTCTTGTTGAACTATTCCCTGTAAAGATCCGGTACACATCCATGTCCTTACCCTATCATGTTGGAAATGGAATATTCGGCGGCCTCCTTCCTGCGGTATCGACATACTTAACAACAAATGCTGAAGCATCCAATACCCCGCAATTCTATCTTGCAGGTTTGTGGTACCCTATTATCATTGCCATTGTATGTTTTATCATTGGTAGTATTTATATCAACAACAAATCAACTCCCGCAACACATGAATAATCTCAAAAAATTCCTCGGCATACTTTGGATCGTTTTAGCATTGTTTACCGCTTATTTCTCCATTTTTGAACTGGCCCTGCCAAAGATTTCAACGGGACATCAGGAAGATCTCGTTTTCGGAATCATTATCCTGTGCATCTTAACTCCCATAATCTCCATTGGACTCGGCTTATTTGGCTATTATTCCCTATTGGGCGAATACAATCAAGAAAAAATGTAGTCCAAAAAATGAGATCGACTTTGAATAAGGGAAATTAGACTATATAAGCCTATTCAAAGTCGATCTCATATACGCCAGATTATACTACTTCCGACGTTTCCAAAAGAACAATTACAGCCAGTGGACTTCGCCAAGCACTTATTTTACGCCATTGTTAGCGGATTTACACAGATACCAGCTATTTTCCACCATAAAATAAAGCTAAGAGCAGCTACTAAATACAATTTATTGCAATGATAATCAGCAGCATAAGATAAAATAGCATTTTTTCTTTCCTAAAACTGTTTTTTTTTCTACTTTTGTGGCGGGTAAGTCTTCTACGACCAGCTCCCATTGACTCCCCCAGGTTGGGAACAAAGCAAGGGTATTTGGTTGAGCGGTGCGATAGGAGTAGCTTACCCTTTTTTTATGCCCATTTTTTTTGACTAATCCTCCGGTCCAAAATTCAATTCTAACCTAATAATCAGCTAAATACCTTATATATCCCAATTGTTACCCGCATTTCCCCTATTTATAGAAGCCCTGTTACACAAGGAGTTTT
>NZ_DKSP01000193.1:0-873 GCF_002472745.1 Sphingobacterium sp. UBA7253
CGAGTCCCTTCTTCCGCACTTATCAATATCCCAAGCTTTCAGCTTGGGATTTTTTTTTTGACCAGTACTTTTTGATGCTAAGTTATCACCATTGAGGGTATAATTTCTTGAAGCAAACAGAATAGATTAGCGATAATATGTCGCGTCAAGAATTTAAGCCGCCCAGTCAAATGGTTTTGTACAAGGGTCACACTCATATTTCAACACTTTTCCTAAGCTTTTCGCTTTTTTACCTTTTTTTACGAACACATAAGCCAAGTCTACATATTCCTCTACCTCGGCCCCACTTTCATCCCGTCCTTTTACAACCACAGAATAATATTTTCCATCCGGATATGCCTTGAAATATACTTCTTGAACAGTAATCTTTTTGGGTATTTGATTATCACAACAGCTACACCATAAAATAACGATGGGTTCTTTTTTAAGGTATGCAACGGCCGTTTCGGCTTGCTTTTGTGTCAAGGCCTGAAGTTGATCTGCTTTTGAGAATAAAGCTGTACACAGCAACAGAAGGAGAAAAATGGTCTTTTTCATTTGGAATAGTGTTAAGTTTAAAAGAACTTATTAGCAAAGACTATGCCTTTAGCTTCTCAAAAAAAGATAACAGTCGCTATAATAAATTAAATGGTCAGTTATTTCTCCATAAATCCCCGACAACAAGATCATATATATTCTGTGAAAGTGCCGTTGTATTTTAGCGATTTAACCAAGTTGTTCTCAAAACACAACAGTCCCGATAAGCGGTAATTCTGCCTTGAGAACAAACCAATATATTATTTTTCCCAGACCAATGCGCTTGCACCAAGAATAGCAGCATCAGCCTCTTCCAATTCACTAAAGACCAGTTTAACTTTGTTTCTAAACAAAGGA
>NZ_DKSP01000193.1:983-6814 GCF_002472745.1 Sphingobacterium sp. UBA7253
TTTCTAAACAAAGGAAAAAGGTTTCTTTCCATATGGAGTTTCGCGGGTTTTAAGATAAAATCACCGGCCTTAATTACTCCTCCAAAAAGTAGAATTGCTTCAGGAGAAGAAAACATCACAAAATTTGCTAATGCTTCACCCAGTTTCTGCCCAGTATACCTAAATACCTCAATGGCTATCGCATCCCCTTTGAGCGCACATTCATGAACTGTCTTCGAATTGATCGCGTCCTCAGGGAATTGATTCAACATCGATTCCGGAAATTCGGCCCGCATTTTCTTGGCTGTAATGGTGATCCCTGTAGCAGATGCATAAGCCTCTAAACTTCCTTCAGAACCCGTACTCCAATGTTTTCGTCCTCCTGGTTTGACAATGGTATGGCCCAATTCGCCAGCAAAGCCATCGTGTCCATAAATAAGCTTCCCTCCGGCCACTATGCCGCTTCCTACGCCCGTGCCTAAGGTAATCATAATAAAATCTTTCATGCCGCGTGCCGCACCAAAAAGCATTTCACCATAAGCAGCGGCATTTGCATCATTGGTAATGGTGCAGGGAATCTTAAATTTGGCCGTCATTAAATCGCTAAATCGAATCACACCTTTCCAAGGGAGATTGGGAGCGTGGTCTATTGTCCCAGTGTAATAATTAGCATCAGGCGCGCCGACACCAATTCCATCAAAGCTTTGTTCACCACCAAATGCTTCAATTAAGGGATAAGCTTTCTCGTACAACGCATCAATAAACTCTTCCACCGTTTGATAAGCATCTGTTTTTATGCTTCCTTTTTCAAGTACTTCACCCCGATGATTGACCACACCAAATTTTGTATTGGTTCCACCGATATCTATTCCCAACGCCACGCGTTTTGATAAATCTATTAATGACATTTCTCTTCCGTGTTTCTAAGTTCTAAAATTACTAAAAGATAATATTTTATAAGGAATCAACAAAATCTTCTTCACAATTATCCATAAATAGCATGCTAATCCCCTTTGAAAAGCCGATCTACCGACCACCAGATCAACCTAACTTAAAAAATTTAAATGTGCTAAATACCCGATAAATATGAGGTAAAATAAAGTATCAGCAACCTAAAGCAGACAACGATATCTGCCGGTCACCCGGGATTTCAGCCAAATGAAAAATGGATTTCACGTTATTAACGAGTGTTTTTGTCCGTAAAGACTTTGTATAGCAGAATTACGACAGAGGACTAAAATCGGCATAATTTTAGCGTCTTAATAATTGCTGAATAATTGCTGAGCCGCTATATTAATACGCTAATGAATAAAATATTGAGATTTTTCGATCTACATCAGGGAGAAGACCGAAAGGAGGCTGTTCTAGAAAATGTTGTGAGCAATATCTCTTTTCGCGGTGCTAATGCATGGATTCTAGCATGTGCAATTGTGGTTGCATCTGTAGGGCTAAATGTAAATTCTACAGCGGTAATTATCGGTGCTATGCTTATATCTCCATTAATGGGCCCGATTGTTGGAGCTGGATTTGCGTTGGGGACATTTGATTTCCCCCTCTTAAAAAAATCATTAAAAAATCTATTGATAGCAACTTTAATAAGCTTAGTTGTTTCTTTTATTTATTTTCTTTTAAGCCCCTTCAAGGAAGCGCAATCCGAATTATTAGCGCGTACATCGCCCAATATCTATGACGTAATGATTGCACTATTTGGTGGTTTAGTAGGGGTTATCGCTATTACTAGGGTAGACAAAGGTAATCCTATTCCTGGCGTTGCCATAGCAACAGCCTTGATGCCCCCACTTTGTACTGCAGGCTACGGATTAGCTATCGGTAATCTCAGTTATTTTGCGGGTGCTTTATTTCTATACATCATCAATTGTGTTTTTATCTGCATTGCTACATTTATCATTGTCAAATATTTGCGTTACCCCAAAACTCATTATATCGATAAAAAACGCGAAAAAAGAATTACTCAAAGTATTACCATCATCACGATTATTCTTGTATTGCCAAGTGTCTATTTTGCATACAATCTACTGCAAGAAAAAAAATACACCAGCAAGGTAAACCAATTTGTTCAACAGGAACTCAGCAACAAAGGTTACACTGTTATCTATGAAAAGCTGGAGATGAATAGTAATCCAAAGAAACTTGAACTTGCCTTTTTATCAAAAAAATTCAGTGACAAAGAGGTAGAATCTTTACAGCGTGTAATGGAATCATTTGGTATTACCAATACTAACCTTGTCATTCATCAGGATAGTTTAGATTTAAAATCTAGTATTCTAAGCGAAATAGACAGACGTACAGCAGCTGTAAGTGAAAAGGATCTCACGATACGCGCCCTAAACAATGAATTAGCGAAATACCAGTTGGCCAGTCCGCAACTTGATCGCGATATCGCTGTATTATTCCCCGAACTGAATTCCTATAGCATTGGTGTCCAACAACATTATGCAAAGGCCGATAGCGTCGCCAGGATCGTAGCATTTATATACGCTACCAAGACCCCACTTCCATTAGCGCAACACGAAAAATTACAACAATGGTTGCAAAATCATTTTCCTAAAGATAGTGTAGCGATTATTAGTCAATAGTAGGCAATCCATCGGAAAATATATTTTTAATAGCATCTGCTCAACAAGCAAGTAATGGAAAAATTAAAAGATCAGGACCAGCCATTCGTGTTTTTTAACGATTTAAGGAAAATATAACACAATACTGGAAAGCCTACATAGTAAATAACGACAATGAACAGCGGAAATATTCCTTCAGGTCTAACCGGATCGACGGCATGAGCTTTTACCAAAAGTTGCAATCCAATATTTTTTTCCTTTGAGAATACGACCATTGTTGTGAAATTATAAGCAAAATGCAAAGCAATTGGAAATATTATTTTACCTGTTTTTATACATATACGTGCTAGTAAATAACCAAATACACCCGTCGACATAAGAACTCTTGACATTTCAAACACATGTCCGATTACGCCATATGAAAACCAGTGATAAACTCCAAAAGCTATGGCTGTTATGAATGCAGCTTTTGTCTTCCCAAAGCGACTGACTAGCATATACAATAGAGCTCCTCTAAAGATCAATTCTTCAAATATAATTGCTTTTGATACATAATAAAGACTTCGAAAAAAATCTCCAAGTGTATACTCTGGGTTAAATTTATAAGGATTTTCTACCAAATAGGCTATTCCCAAATAGAGGATAACCAAATAAAACATTGGTACAACCAAACTTAAAAATAACAGTTTGCCTTTCGCATAAAAGCCCAACACCCTAAGATCCTGGTGACAGAAGTGTTTTAGTAAAAACCAAGAAACCAACAATTCAATAACAATAGCAATCATACTTTTTTTCTACAAAGCTATGGCCTTAAATCATTTAATTTTACGACATTTGAATACGTCGCAAAATGCCGTAAGATGACCAATAAATCAAGTAAAGAAAAAATTGCACTTCTGATCAAAAATGCACGTATAAACCGAGGCTACTCACAACAGCAACTTGCTGATCTGGTCAAGCTTAATCTGCGATCCGTACAGCGTATTGAAAATGCTGAAGTCCTTCCAAGGGCCTATAACCTAAATCTTATAGCAAGGGAACTTGAGCTGGATATAGCAGTACTGAAAGAGGAAAGCAATATTTCAGATACAGCAGAACCTGACCAAATCAATAATACATTTAATAAACCTCGAAAACTCATACTAAGTATCGGTATCGGATTGATTGGTATTTTATTAATAGCCGCCTTTCTATCACAATCAAGTGGTTTCCCGGAAACGAGCTTTGAACTGTTTTTGTTGCTTGCTTTGGTTGTTGTGGTTTATGGGATCATACTTTGGACCATTTGGCGTAGTTAACAATCTACTACTTTACGATAGATGCATCTTGTATAAAAATTTCAACCCGAGTCCTGTCTTTTTCGTTAAGCTTGACATATCCTTTTAAAGTAATAGGGTTCTCCTTCAACCAAATTTTATCGTTGTTAGCCAACGTAATCTCTACCATCGGTGGAATTCCATTTTGCCCACAAAACATGCATTGTAAAACAGGTAAAACGGACAATAGGAACCTGTTATGTCGGAGACCTGTCTTGAGCGGCACCATATACCCCTGAAGTTCCACCTTCATGCCATCCATTTTTGCAAGCTTACTGGGAAAAAATGGCGTGTATATCGTTTTCCCATTTTTCTTGTTCACTTTATACAACATGGTATCAAAGGTTTTCCAAACTTCATTCATGAGTGGCTTATGGTCTGCTAAATGCTGAGATTCCAACCCCGTTTGTGCCAAGACTGAATAACACTCTCCACCTAAAAAAATGAATAAAAAAACAAGAGTAAATTTCTTAAACATAGCCTATTAAAGATGTGACAATCAAATATAGTGAAAAAACATTACATGCAACTAAATTGCATTTACTACTTTTTCACTATATTTATAAAAATAAGTTAACAACTCCTAATTGCAGGAGCCTTCGTATATCTAATCAGCGTACACTAACAAAGGAATTATTTATGAACACATCATTAAAAAGAGACATCTCCTCCCCCATCGAAAATCTAGGCGATCTTCATATCATGACTTCGATTGATACACCTATGCGACATGATGCATTTACACGAACCGACAGCGAGAAAATTAAAAAGATCGCGCAGCTTTTTCAGGATATCATGCATGAACTAGGCCTTGACCTCCAGGATGATAGTCTCAGTGGAACCTCCTATCGTGTGGCTAAAATGTATATCAATGAATTGTTCTATGGCCTCAATCCAGCCAATAAGCCCCAACTTTCCACATTCGAAAATCGATATGGTTACAACAAACTATTGGTTGAGAAAAATATACGTGTAAATTCAGCCTGCGAGCATCATTTTCTGCCAATTGTGGGGCGAGCGCACATTGGTTATGTAGCAAAGAAAAAAGTAATCGGATTATCAAAGATAAATCGTGTAGTAGATTATTACGCACACCGCCCACAGGTACAGGAACGGCTTACGTTACAGATTTTTAATGAACTTAAATCGACCTTAGAAACGGATGATATTATTGTGCTCATTGACGCAGATCATCTCTGTGTATCAGCACGGGTAGTTAAAGATACGACCAGTAGTACAACTACCATGGAGTATAGTGGGATATTCGCATCGGAAAGTCAAAGAAATGACTTCTTTAATTTATTGAAATAAGATACCATATGGAATAATTTTCCATGTACTTCTGACAATTATAGATCGCATATTTAATCATAAAAAATGAATAAAAGTCATGCTCGCCCTGTCACGATACTGACAGGCTTTTTAGGTGCCGGAAAGACTACTTATCTAAACGCCCTAATGAAATCATATCCGAACAAACGTTTTGCTATTATCGAAAATGAAATCGGCCAACTCAACGTTGACAGCATGTTACTGACTGAAAATTACGGACAACTTGTTCCACTTCAGGAAGGCTGTCTCTGTTGTACGCTAAATGACGAGCTCTATAGTTCGCTTGAATTACTTTATAAAAAACAAGATAGTTTTGACGAGTTGGTTATCGAATGTACTGGTTTAGCCATACCGACTGCAATTATAGAGCCCTTTACGACGCACCCGATATTCCATAACTACTTCCCTTTAAAAAAAATTATTTGTCTCGTAGATGCCGCTCTTGTCGAAGATCAGATCAAGGAAAGAGATGAAGTACTCAGACAAATTATGGCGGCTGACGCCATCATCATTAATAAAACCAACGATGTACACCCAACTTATCTAGATTCGCTGTACAATTATTTAGCGAACCTAAATCCACTTGCAAAAACTTTATATTCGAAAGGAACAATGGAATTTCCTTTTG
>NZ_DKSP01000113.1:0-20575 GCF_002472745.1 Sphingobacterium sp. UBA7253
CAACGAAGGAAATACAGCGCTTATGGTGGCTGCTAGTGGTAAGGATGCTAAATTGGTCGAGCTGCTACTTGCTAAAGCGAAGAACGTAAATGCAGTAAATGAAAAGGCGAATCTGCATTGACCAAGGCTGTAGCGAATGGGGCCCCCGAAATCGTGGCATTGTTGATTAAAGATGGAGCCGATATCAAGCTATTGGATAAGGAAGGTAATAACTTGGCCTTTTACTGGTTTAATTCCTACAGAGAATTGCCTCAGGGCGGCAGACCCGGTGGACAGGGAAATGCTTCACAAGGGGATGAGTTTAAAGAAAAATTAACGATCCTTAAGACGAATGGATTGGACGTTGTTGCTCCGCAAAAAAATGGTAGCACATTGTATCATTTGGCAGTAGCGAAAGAGAATGTGAAGCTTATCCAGAAAGCCAGCGAACTTGGAGCAGATATTAATGCACAGGATAAAGAGGGAACGACGGCACTACATAAGGCAGCTCTCATAGCGAAAGACGATTCCTTGCTAAAAACATTGGTTTCCCTTGGTGCAAAAAAGGAATTGAAAACAGAATTCGATGAAACGGCTTATGATTTGGCGAAAGAAAACGATTTCTTGTCTAAATCCAATGTGCAGCTTGACTTTTTGAAATAAAATTAGATACAACTGAAGATGAATAACATAGTTAAAACCACGATAGCCACCCTTTTATTTTCGATGGCAGCCCTAAGCTCTTTTGCACAGGCAGCTAAATATAAGTGTATGATCCAAATGAATGCCTATGAAGGTGAGAAAGCCTACGTGGTGATTTCACTGATTAATCCTAGTGGAGCTTACGAAAAAACACTCGCCGTATTGGGATCTGATAAACAATGGTATAATACAATCAAGGAATGGTACAAGTTCCAAAATAAAACCAAAGAAAAGCTAAATGCGGTGACGGGCGCGTCAGTTGGTGGCGGTGACCGTGCCATGCGGACATTGGATATTGATGAAACGAAGTTTAACAAAGGGTATAAACTCCGTTTTGAATCTGCTGTAGAGGAACAAAAATACCATACTGCTGATGTTGAAATTCCTTTGACAAAGGAGGCTATCACTGAAAAAGCTAATGGCAAGGGATATATCAAACTTGTTAAGTTAAATAAAGTACAATAAGAAAAGGGGTAAAAATGCTGGTATCTATTTGGAGGTATGCACATTTAGCCTTAGCTATTGTTTCTTCTATCTTTTTACTTTTATTATCGATAACTGGCGTAATATTGGCCATTGACGCCGTTAACGAAAAAATTCCGCCTTATCGGGTTGAACATATTGAAACGTTAAACCTTGCGCAGTCAGTAACAGCTTTGCGCAAGGTTTATCCTGAAATCATAGCGATCTCGGTAGATCACAATCAATTCGTGAGCATTGATGCCATAGACGCAGATGGCAACACCGTGAAAGGTTATATCGATCCGAATACGGGGCGTCTGCTGGGTCCCCAATTGAATAAGTCCCAATTTGTTCAATGGATTACAGCTTTACACCGCTCACTCTTTCTTAAAGTGACCGGTCGGGTGATTATTGGTGTGGTTTCATTTCTGTTGTTTCTTATTACTATTTCAGGAATTATTCTGATTGTCAGGCGTCAACAGGGAGTTCGACATTTCTTTGCTAAAATCAACCGGGACTTTTTCGCACAGTATTTCCATGTTGTTTCAGGACGTCTATTTTTGATACCAATTTTGATATTGGCCCTAACAGGTACCTATTTATTTCTGGTGCGTATTGAAATCTTAAAAAAGCCGAACCAAACAATTGAATATCCCAATAAGATGAAGGAAGATATTCAATTGGAGGTGGCAAAATTTTCAATATTCCAAAATACAAAACTTGTCGATTTGAAGACGTTGGAGTTTCCGTTTATGGAAGACGATCCTGACGAGTTTTTTATATTGAAGCTTCGCGATCGGGAATTGACCATAAATCAGTTGAATGGAAGCTTGCATAAAGAAGTAAAGTATCCCTTTACAGCATTGGCCGAACAGTTTTCTTTGGACCTCCATACGGGCAAGACCAATATCATATGGGCCATTATATTGGGGCTCGCATCTTTGAATATTGTGTTCTTTATTTACACGGGCTTTGCAATCACATTCAAGCGCAGGCGTACTAAAATCAAGAATAAATATAAACCTGAAGAAGCAGAGATTGTTATTCTTTTCGGAACGGAAAATGGAAGCACGCTGTTTTTCGCCAATCAGATCCATAAACAACTCTTAGCGGATGGGCAAAAATCGTTGCTGCTCGGAATGAATCAATATCAATGCTTTCCAAAGGCAAAACACTTGCTTGTGTTTACCTCAACATACGGGCTAGGAACTGCACCATCCAATGCACTTCAATTTGAACATAAGCTCAACAGCCATCCGCAAGAACAAGACGTACAATTTTCAGTTCTGGGCTTTGGTTCAAAAGCCTATCCCGACTTTTGTGCCTATGCGCGCGAAATTGATCATTTATTAGAAAAACAAGCCTGGGCTTCTCGACTAACAGATTTACACACAGTTAATGATAAGAATGTTGATGAGCTTATTTCATGGATACATCAGTGGTCTGCTCAGACCAATATTGCATTAGCTTCTGCACCGGCTATTTATAGTGCTAAAGTCGTCGGATTGACGAGATTTAAGGTGATAGCGAAGTCTACTGTTTCAGCTAGTAACACGACCTTTACTTTAGTCCTGAAACCTTCAGGTAAAATTAAAATGCAATCGGGGGATTTACTGGCAATCTATCCCGCGCAAGATCAACGTGAACGTTTTTATTCGATAGGTTACAAAGACGGTATGGTTCGGCTTGTGGTGAAATTGTTTCCTGATGGATTTGGCTCGAGCTTCCTTTATCGATTGGAACCGAATCAACCCCTGCAGGCACGTGTCATGGTTAATCCAAGTTTTCATTTTCCGAAAGCGGCAAATGCCGTTGCTTTAATTGCGAATGGTACAGGGGTAGCACCTTTTCTAGGCATGATTTCAGCGAATGAAAGTATGACACCTTTGCGTCTGTATGCTGGTTTTCGCCATCGAAATGAAATGACAGCACACTATATAGATTTTGCTGATGAGCAGATAAAGCTGGGACATCTGAAACAGCTTGAACTGGCTTTTTCACGCGAGGAAAATGCACAATATGTCATGGATTTGATTCGTCGGGATGCGCTATATTTTGTCGAATTGCTTGATAAAGGAGGTTGTATATTGCTTTGTGGAGCATTGCGTATGCAGCATGATGTTGAACATACTTTAAATGAGCTACTTTTGGAACATGTCGGCAAAACTATTGCAGTCTATAAAGAAAATGGACAGATCTTAACCGATTGTTATTAGTAAATTGGTGGTACAATAGTATATCCCATCGGTAAAACTGCTTTTGGTACACATCGACTTTTTAATCCCTTTTTCAGATCAATCTCATGAAGAACAATAAACACTGTGGCCTGCTTTTAATTCTCTGCTTTGTATCCATTACTTCAGGGATTGCGCAGGTATTGGTAAAGCGACAGGTTACCCTTATGGGCTCTGTTTTCGAAATTAGCTTGGTAGATCGGGATAGCTCGATTACAAATCAGCATATCGATGAAGTCATCTCCGAAATAGATCGAATAGAAAATCTGATTTCAGAATGGCGTCCGCAAACCCAAATAGCAGCGGTAAACCGCAATGCAGGGATTAAGCCAGTTAAGGTGGATAGAGAAGTGTTTGAACTAACACAACGTGCAATCCAATATGCTCAAAATTCAGGTGGTGCTTTTGATATCAGTATTGTTGCCTTAGATAAAGTTTGGCTATTTGATGGCAGCATGACCACAATGCCCTCGGAAGAAGTGATTAAGAGGTCTGTAGAGAAAGTTGGTTATCAACACATTCGCCTCGATAGTGCGGCTTCGACAATTTTTCTGGAGTTACCGGGTATGAAGATCGGTTTCGGCTCTATTGGGAAAGGCTATGCGGCAGATAGGGGCAGGGAAATAATGAAAGCAAAAGGGATTGAAGCAGGTATAGTGAATGCTTCTGGTGATCTGTCGGCTTGGGGAAGCCCACCCCAGGACGATGCATGGAAAGTGGGCGTAAACAATCCGTTCAAAGCCCATCGAATGGTCAAAGTTCTTCGTTTGAATGAAATGGCCGTAGCAACTTCGGGCAGCTATGAGAAATATGCGGAGATTAATGGAAAACGTTATTCACATATTATAAATCCGGTGACAGGTTACCCAGCTACGGGATTAACTTCAGTGACGATTTATGGACCCTCAGCGGAAGTCGCAAATGCACTCAGTACGTCAATAATGGTACTGGGCGAGAAAGAAGGAAAAAAATTGATTCAGCGTTTTCCAGCATACCATTATATTTTTATTACCGATAAAGATAAGGTCATTCAGCAGCGCCGGAAATCTTAAACCATGGAACGACTTTTTTATGTTGCATAAAGTGTATAGAAAGCATAGCCTATTAGCTGATTATCTAGTATATTTATGCGAACAAAGCGTATACGAAAGACGACGAAAAAAGAATGTGTGATGTTGTTCATCCGTTGGAAGTCAGCAAGAAAGTAGATCCTTGAAAATAATTTAAAGTAAAAGTTCGACTAGTTCGTCTATGCTGCTATGGACATTGCATACCAAAATCATATGGCAGAAAAAAATTCCAGATCATTTACGGATATCGTTAAGACTTATGGAAGTCAACTGCTACGTTTTGTTAAGGGGAAAGTAAAGAAAACGGAGGATGCAGAAGATATCTTACAGGAAGTCTGGTATCAATTTAGCCGTTTGACCAATATGGACGAACTGGAGAATGCGGGAGCATGGCTCTATGCTGTCACACGGAATAAGATTACCGATAGTTATCGGAAAAAGAAAAATGAATCACTTGATGATATGATAGCAGGTGATGATGATAGTGAAAGTACTTTCCCTATTCGTCAGTTCCTTTTGGCCGACGACTCCAATAATCCCGAGCTAAAATTATTTAAGGATATTTTTTGGGATGAGCTGATGAAAGCATTGGAGGAATTGCCGGAGAAGCAGCGTCGGGTTTTTGTGCTGAATGAGCTGGAAGAGAAAACACTTCAAGAAATTGCCGTTATGGAAAATGAGAACCTCAAGACGATTATCAGTCGAAAAGGGTATGCCGTGAAGCACCTGCGGGTACGGTTGCGAAGTTTGTATGAAGAATTAAAATTTTAAAAGGATTAAGCTATGAATGGAAGAATGAATAGACAGCGGAAGGGTAAATTCGCTTTTATGTTTGTCGCTATTACCATTGGTGTTTTTTTGTTGGTAGCCTTACTACAATATTTATGGAATACATTAATGGTTGATATTTTCAATTTAAAAACAATTACCTATTTGCAGGCATTGGGACTCTTTGTTTTGTCAAGAATTCTGTTCGGCAGGGGTTTTGGTAAACCTGGAGGGGGGAGATTTCGAAAAGGTTTTCCGCGTCAGATGGAAAAAGGAGAAGATCTTTCCGATGAGGAAAGGGAGCGTTTGAGGGCAGAATGGAAGCGTCGTTTTGGAGGACGATGTGGATTCTAAAAAAAGAATAAAAATTTTAAAGTAAAAACTGTTGTTAGGCGTCTTCTTCTATAAAGGCGCCTTTTTTTATGCCGGTATCCTGATTCTAAGGGAATAGCAGAACGCGATGTTCTGTCAGAATGGATGTTGGACAGCATAATAATTAGTTACAAAATACGAATGGTCAAGGAGAATGTCGTTTTCAATCAGATGAAAATGGAGGAAGCCAGCAACCATTTTACAAAAAAGATGTATTCAAATGAAAAATAAACTTCGATTTATATTGCCTCGCCTGATTGTGCTTACGGCAATAGCTGGATTAGCAACCTTGATTATTGGGACGATCTTTAAACTCTTATTGTTTGGGACAGTTCTCTTCGGAATAGGAAGCTTCGCGGCAGCAAGAATGCGTAGGAGAGATAGACAAGCATTCAAAATGGATAGGACTCCGGTATATCCGAATGTTCACCGTCATTACAACACTGCGGTCGCTATCGTACCATTACAAGGACAAAAACGTGCTAGGAAAGCAACGATAGTTCCCGTTTATTAAGGTTAAAAAACTGCAAAGACGAAGCAATTCGTCATGTATTAGTTCAACGTATTATTCAATATTAAAAATTAAAGACATGTTTAAAAGAGATCATTATACCAGAGGATATTCAAATCATAACAAATTTTGCGGACAACATTTTAAAGACCGTTTTGAAAAATTTCAACAACATTTTTTTGAAGATGAAACCGCACACAGTGGTGGCGGACAGCAATCTGTTCCTGTAAATATTGTAGAGAATCAAGAATTCTATGAAGTACAGCTTTTTGCTGCTGGCCGTAAGAAGGAACAATTCCAAGTCAGTATAAATGACGGAATACTAAAAATTTCATGTACAGAGAATGCACAGGACAATGCCATAGATTATATTTATAAAGAGTACGATGGAATGGCATTTGAACGTGAATTCCAATTGAATGAACAAGTGCTTACAGATAATGTGCATGCGAGCTTCGAGGATGGGGTATTGACTGTCATTCTTCCAAAAGATCTTGAAAAAGTAATACGACCACAAGAAGTTGCTATTGATTAGTAAAAGCCAGTTTTTGATTTGGGCGCACATCAAAGTAAAGGTTGCTTATGTGCGTAAACTTAAATCAGCATAAGGGCTAATTTTGAAAAAGGACAGCATCGAATTTTGCTGTCCTTTTTTTATGGTTTACCTCCGGCCTCCACCCAAAGCAGCATATATATTTACTAAATGGAAAAAAACTAATACCAAATTATACCTAATAACAATTTTTAATCAGTTTTTAGACAGTAATTAGTCACTATTTATTCAGTCTACACTGAGTAATCACTGAGCAAGCACTGAACAAGCACTGAACAAGTACTGTTGAAAGGTATAATTTGATTACCATCATATCTTCGTTTGATTGACAGGTATAAAGGTTAGGGATTATGATTTTATGCAGATATTGATCAGCTTATGTCTATTAAGATGGAGACAATATTCCTAGTTGGTTTGTGCATCTGCTAAATTGGCTTCTGCCTGTGTAGGTGAGGCTTGCTGTTATTGTAGCTTGTATAGCGCTGTGTCAAGTTTATTTAGATGTTATGACAGCTATTCAGTTCTTTTAAGTTTTTTATGTAGTTGTTCTCTGCCAAATCGCCAAAAGAAGTAAAACAAGCCAATAACAACGATTATAGCCATAAAAGGCACAAATATGGCGAGTATAGTTAAGATCGTAGAACCGATGGTTTCCATTGTCGAAATCATAAAATTACCAAAACCGGCCGTTCCGATCGAAGAGGCAGCTCGGGTGCCTGCCAGGGCCGTGCTAATGGTTGCTGCAGTACCGCCACCGGCGATTATGGCCATAGCCCAGCGGAAAAAAGGAGAAATATCTGTAAACTGTATAGCGAAAAGTAAAGTACCGGCTATGGTTGCTAAGGGGATGGATAGGCTGTCCAATATGTTGTCTATAAAAGGGATGTAATACCCCGCTATTTCCAAAATCATGGCTATACTTGTTGCTGCTAAAACAAGCGGTGAACCCGCCCAGGCTAATTCATTGCCAACTTGGAACAATTCCAGCCGACAGCCAAGACTCAATAAAAATAAGGGCATGAAAATCCGGAAGCCAGTGGCTGCCGCCAAACTCACTCCTATAAAAGCACTCACCAAAAATGTAGAAAGTTCACTCATGGCCAATATTTTTTGATACAACCTAATTGTAGAATAATAAAAGAATGGCTTTTGTTTTAGCAATGCTAAAAATCCGCGTTTTCTGGAGTCTCGCTAAAAGATGATTTTCAAGTTTTTATATATCTGATAATGGTGTATATAGATTTTGATTATAGTGTATCAAATCATTCGATGTACAAGTGGTAGTGCATTTATGTAATTTTATGAAAGTGGAAGTCAAACAATTTGATCACTTAAGGTATTATATAAATAAACTTTCTTTTCATATGGACAACAACGAAAAAGACATTAGCAAATGCCCATTTCACAATGGTACTATGCGCAACGCCGTTGCGGGAGGGGGAACTCAGAATCAGGATTGGTGGCCAAATAGACTTCGTGTAGATCTGTTGAGACAACATGCGAGCAAGTCAAATCCGATGGACGAAGGCTTTGATTATGCAGAAGCATTTAAGCAGTTGGATTTAGAAGCTGTAAAAAAAGATTTGCATGCATTGATGACCGATTCACAGGATTGGTGGCCGGCAGATTTTGGTCATTATGGACCATTATTCATCCGGATGGCTTGGCATAGTGCCGGTACCTATCGGGTAAGCGATGGTCGAGGCGGAGCTGGGTCTGGTCAGCAACGTTTTGCACCCTTGAATAGCTGGCCTGATAATGTGAGCTTAGATAAAGCGCGTCGCCTGTTGTGGCCTATCAAACAAAAATATGGTAAAAATATCTCCTGGGCAGATTTATTGATCTTAACCGGTAACGTCGCTTTGGAGTCTATGGGCTTCAAAACTTTTGGTTATTCCGGTGGGCGTGTGGATGCTTTTGAACCAGAATTGGATGTATATTGGGGCTCTGAAACAACATGGTTAGGCGGTGATATTCGTTATGCACATGGTTCAGAAGGCGTAGTTGAAGCACATGGTGTTTTGTCTGCCGATGATAATGCAGATGGTAAGCAACACTCACGTAATCTTGAAAAACCGTTGGCAGCGGTACAGATGGGGTTAATTTATGTTAATCCAGAAGGACCGGATGGAAACCCTGATCCTATAGCGGCTGCAAAAGATATACGAGATACTTTTGGTCGGATGGCTATGGATGATGAGGAAACTGTCGCTTTGATTGCAGGTGGGCATACTTTTGGAAAAACTCACGGAGCTGGACCTGCCGACAATGTCGGAAAAGAGCCTGAAGCTGCCGGTATAGAACAACAAGGATTAGGTTGGAAAAGTACTTACGGCAGTGGAGTAGGTGCTGATGCAATTACTAGTGGACTGGAGGTCATTTGGACACAAAAACCAACGGAATGGACCAACCTCTTTTTTAAGAATCTGTTTGAGCATGAATGGGAATTGACAAAAAGCCCAGCAGGGGCACACCAATGGGTCGCCAAAGGCGCCGATTCGAATGTTCCAGATCCTTTTGATCCAAATAAAAAGCGCAGACCAACGATGCTGACGACAGATTTATCGTTGCGTTTTGATCCAATCTATGAAAAGATCTCGCGTAAATTTTACGAAGATCAAGATGCGTTTGCTGATGCATTTTCTCGTGCCTGGTTTAAGTTAACCCACCGTGATTTGGGGCCAAGAGAGCGTTATTTAGGTGCCGAAGTTCCTGCTGAGGAATTATTGTGGCAAGATCCTATACCGGCTGTCGATCATGTTTTGGTCGATGCGGATGACATTAGTACATTGAAATCCGCCCTATTGAAGGCGGGACTAAGCTCTGCCGAGCTCGTAACGACGGCTTGGGCGTCAGCTTCTACATTCCGTGGGTCGGATATGAGAGGTGGTGCAAATGGTGCTCGAATTCGTCTGGCTCCGCAGCGGTATTGGCAAGTTAATAATCCAGCACAATTGCAAAAAGTTCTTACTGCGCTGGAGCAGATTCAGCAGGATTTTAATGGAAAACAACAGGGCGGAAAGAAGATCTCATTGGCAGACTTAATTGTCTTGGGCGGTGTTGCCGCGATAGAGCAGGCAGCTCGTGCTGCTGGGCATGATATCAAAGTACCGTTCCGTCCTGGGCGTATGGATGCGACACAGGAACAGACTGATGTAGAATCAATGGGTTATCTTGAGCCGATTGCGGATGGATTCAGAAACTATCGCAAAGGGGCTTATACCGTGTCTACGGAATCGTTATTGATTGATAGGGCGCAGTTGCTGACCTTATCGGTTCCTGAATTGACTGTCCTTATTGGCGGGATGCGTGTTCTTCAAGCCAATTTTGATGGTTCTCAACTAGGCGTAATGACTAACCGACCTGGCCAACTGACCAATGACTTTTTTGTTAATCTATTGGATATGGGAACAGCTTGGAAAGCAATCTCTCCGGATCGGGAAGTTTTTGAAGGATCAGATCGTAAAACTGGTATTAAAAAATGGGAAGCAGGAAGAGCAGACCTTGTTTTTGGTTCAAATGCTGAACTAAGAGCCGTTGCCGAAATATATGGTAGTGCCGATGCAAACGAAAAATTTGTACAAGATTTTGTGAAGGCGTGGAATAAAGTGATGGAGCTGGATCGCTTCGATTTGCATCGCTAATGAATAAAAATTAAGCCGTTCAAGAAGCCAGTCTCCTATCGAGGCTGGCTTTTTATGATTTTGCTATTGGAGAAAATATTTTGTATTTAGCTGCGACAAAAAATACCCAATTTTTGCCTCTAATATCATTTTAATCTCACTTTAACCAAATTTTAATTTAATATATATAGAATTATGGAATTTTCTTTGGGTGTTTCCTATTTTGTGAAATAAAATTCAAGATTTGTGCTACTTTTTCTCCTTTGATCGGTAGTAACTTTGTATTGGTTTCAAAGGAATCTTTGATACTTTGTTACGTTAAAGCTATGTGGAAGCACTTTATTTTTCTGTTTGCAGCACTGTTATTATCATTTAAAATTTTAAATGCAAACAGTCTTGTACTGAAAAGTGATAGTTTTAAATCCTCGTATTTATCTTCAAAAAGTCCTTCAGAACACGCGGGAGATTCACGTATAACCCATTTTCCAAAAGATCATAGCCACTTTTGTTCACTCTACCCATCGCTTCAATCCATTGTTGCGGAAATGGACGTAGAAGTAGCACAAGATTGGTTAATGGATCGTTGGTTGGTTACTGTTGATTTGCTTTGGCATGAACTACTGCCATCCCCATTGCAGAAAGACTATCGGTATGAACATACCTTAGATCTTGAGCCTATACCCATAGCTCGATTTTTGCTGTTTGAGCAAATCAAAATTCCATGCTAAGGCGTAAGCTTTTCTTCACATCAGACAGGCAAAGAAATCTGCCATTTCTTTTCTAAATTTATTTATTTCTTAAAATATACCAATGCACGAGCTAAGTATAGTAAAGGATATTTTTGATACGTTGACCTCGCATTATGAGGCTAGGGTAGATGATATTCAAAAAATTCAAGTTACAGCAGGATTGTTATCCAACGTTCAGCCTGTATTGATCCAAAATGCATTTGATGCTTTTATTGCTGAAAATACGCAATACCAGGATATGGAAATGGAGGTCGTTGTAAACGATATCATTGCATACTGTGAACATTGTCAGAAAAATTTCCCTGTTCATTTTCATCGATTTGTCTGTGACTGCGGACAACCCTCCAGCACAATTGTTCAGGGAAATGAACTCTATATTTCAAAAGTAATTTTTAAACAAGACTAAAAAATCGTTTATCATGTCAGACAATACTCCAAATCCTAAAAGTTTAGGTAACCGTGTAGGTTCGGTTCAATGTGAAAATACAACACTACATTTATTAAAAGCAAATGATTTTGTCGCAAAAGCCATCCGCGATAGACTGAAAGATGTCTGTGTGATCAATGTATGCTCTTCTCCGGGGTCAGGTAAAACAACCTTGATGCAAGAGACGGGAAAACGTTTGTCGAAGGATTTGAATATTGCTGTTTTAGTGGGCGATCCAGAAACTGAACGCGATGCGGTACGTATGCGCGATGTGGGCATCAATGCCTTGCAGATTGTCACTGGAGGAATGTGTCATATTGAGGCACAAATGATCTTACAAGCCCTGGATCATATTGATATTGAAGGAATAGATCTGTTGTTTATTGAGAACGTCGGGAACTTATTGTGTCCATCAGCATTTGATTTGGGTGAAGATTACCGCGTAACCTTATTGGCGACAACAGAAGGGGATGATAAACCAAAAAAATACCCACGTATGTTTTTAACAAGCGAATTGATGTTGGTTTCCAAAGCGGATTTATTACCATATGTACCTTTCTCCGTGGATGCGGTAACGAAAGACGCGCGCGAGGTAAATCCCAATCTGGAAGTTATTACAATCAGTACATTAAATGGTGACGGCCTTGATACCTGGTGTGATTGGTTAAAAGAAAGAGTTCAGGCAAAAAAAGATCAATATAAAGCGCTTGAAGTAAAATAATGAACAACAGATAAAATGAATAGGATAATAATGATCCATGTTTTATTGTTATCCTGTTCAATGTTGACGCAATAGTGCTGTTTTTTGAGGAAATAAATAGCACTGAAAACAAAGCCAAATAGTGCTGTTAACGTGTGATGAAGATAAGTTTACAAAAATGAATAAGCTGCCTATACCAATAGATAAAATTGTCGCAAACAAGGCGTTTGCCCTTAGCGAGGTCGATCAAGTGCATCTTGAGTGGTATGAAGTTCATAAAAGACGCCTGACGCGCAATACAATAAACGGAAAAGCAATCCTTATGCAATTGGACCAGGGTGCGGAATGGCACCATGGTGATGGTTTATTTCATCAGGAAACGCTGCAAGCGATCCTGGTTGTCAAGCCTTCGTTGACGATAAGATTTAATCCAACGGATTTGGTTCAGCTTGCAGATTTCGGTTATTTCATCGGAAATAGACATCTGCCGATATTCAACGTAACAGATGCCGAATCGCTTCGTCTTCCTTACGATGGACGGCTTTATGAACAGGTTCTAGCAAAATATGGAACGTCGATTCAGTTGGAGGAAGCCTTGTTGTTATCCGAAGATTTGATTCGTTTGCAGGCTAAAAATAAGAAGAATCCAGATTTAAAGAGAATAGACGGGCATATCAGTTTGGGTGAACAAGTTCGAAAAGATAATTAAATGAAAGTGAATCGAATTATAGTTGTATTGCTTTTGGTATGCTCTGGTATATTGAGTGCCTGCCAAAATCGGCAATCCGGCACGCTCAACAGTCAAGTGAAAGCAGTCGATAGCAGAGGAAAGGAAGTTGTGTTGGCGCATGTGGCAAAGCGTGTAGTTGTACTATTCCCTTCGCTTGTTGATGAAGTGTATATGTTGGGCGCTGAAAATAGCCTTGTAGGTATTCCTGAACAGGTTTATCAGCTCCAAGATACCTATAGCTTTTTATCCAAATTGGATCAAAGAATTGCAAAAAAAGAACTGGCAACGCCTACCTTCGCAGGCCAGGCAAATAATGTAGAAAGCATAGTGGGCTTGAACCCTGATCTTGTTTTGACGTTCAATACTGATCAGGATAATATTTCTCAATTAGAAGATCTTGGAATTCCCGTGTTTACTTTTTCTTCGCAGGATGAAAAAAGTATTTTTAATGAACTGATAGGGATGGGAGCCTTACTCGGAAAGAAAGCGAGAGCTGAAGAAATTGTTCAATTTGTTTCGGCGGAGATCAAAAAAATGACTGCTCCCAAGGATCAAATACAGAAGAAGGTTTATTATGCCTGGTCTAAAGGTAGAGTACTTTCGACATCCGGTCGTGGTAGTTTGATTGATATGGCGATCCGGCTTTCGGGTGCAGCTAATGCCTGCCCGTTAGAAATGGAAGCCCCAAATGTCGGTGCAGAAACGATTTATAAATGGAATCCGGACCTCATTATTCTTTGGAATTCTAAACTGGCAGACGTATATAATCTGAAGGAACTCGCGGCATTACCTGCAGTGAAAAATAAACAGGTATTTGTGATGTCACCGTCGTTCCCATACGATCCACATACCGTCAAATTTATGCTTTTTGCCAAACAAATTAGGCATTGGTGTTTTTCGGATTATACGAAACAGCAGCTTGATCAGGATATGACCATAGCTTTTGAAAAACTATACGGTAAAGCAGGACTACTTCAATGATACATCAATTAAAAAAGCTGTTTCTGCTAGTTGTTTTACCGTTGTTGGTTTTATTGCTTTCCTTACTTGTAGGATCAAGTCAGCACATTGGTTTTGTCGAGCTCTGCCAACGCATCGGATTGAAAGTGGGGATTTATATCGGAGACCATAATACGGTATTAAAAGATAACATGGATACGATATTGTGGCAGGTACGTTTACCACGGATTCTGTTGACCTTTATGGTCGGAGCAGCATTAGCTTCTTCCGGCGGAATTTTACAGGCCATTTTTAGGAATCCAATCGTTGATCCCTTTACATTGGGTATTTCTTCGGGATCTGCTTTTGGGGCCGCATTGGCCATGTTGTTCCCTCTATTGTCCGTCAATCTATCGGCATTTCTGTTTGGTGTATGTGCGGTAGGTTTGACCTATTTTGTTTCAAATGCCGGCTTGAAAACCTCGATTATTGGGATGGTGTTGGCTGGAATGGTTATTTCCGGTGTATTTACAGCAATGTTAACCCTGTTACAATACATTAGTGATCCCTATAAATTACAAGCTATTGTGCAATGGACAATGGGGAACCTACATACAGCATCATGGTCGAAAGTACAGCAAGCGTTCCTGCCGATCACAATAGGATTGGGGATCCTGATCCTTTTGCGCTGGAAGCTGAATCTTCTCGCCCTTGGAGATCAAGAAGCAATTGCTGTTGGCGTTAACCCGAAAATATTGAAATTGGTCTTCATTGCTGTGGCAACACTAATTACGGCATCAGCTGTAGCAGCTGTCGGGGTGATTAGTCTGTTCGGATTAATTGTACCGCATATCAGCCGCATGATCTTTGGACCCAATAACAATATTATTGTGTGGGCAAATATCAGTATTGGAGGTACTTTCCTATTACTTATCGATGATTTTTCTAGGGCTGTTATGCCATTTGAAATTCCGATCGGTGTTTTTACAATGATTATTGGCGCTCCCTTGTTTATTTATCTGATGCGCCGTAACGAAATCAACTGGAATTCATGAATAATTCGATTCATATCAAAAAACTTTCTTTTGCCTATGGTAAGGATGTCATTTTAAATGATGTAAACATGTCATTTCCGGAAGGAAAGCTTTCTGTTATTCTTGGTCGAAATGGAAGTGGTAAATCGACTCTGTTTAATATTATTGCCGGGCTGGAAAAAAAATATAATGGATCAGTTCTTATTGGTGAAACAGAACGTCGCGATTGGAAGGTTGGTCGGGCCAATTCATTGAAATTGGGTTTTCTGAATCAGTTCCATCAGACCACATTTCCTTTTAGCGTTGTTGATGTTATTCTGACGGGACGAGCCTCATTTTCTCGTTTTTCACCAAATAAGGAAGATTTCGAGGCAGTTGAACAGATCTTGGATAGATTTAACCTCACACATTTAAAGGACAAACCCTATACCTCTTTATCTGGAGGAGAGCGACAATTGGTATTACTTTGTCGCGTGTTGGTACAACAGCCTGATTTATTATTGCTTGATGAACCCACCAATCATTTGGATCTGAAGTATCAGATTGCGGTTCTGCAGACAGCCAAGGAGCTGGTCAAAGAGGGGACAACCGTGTTATGTGTGATGCACGACCCCAACATGGCGTATCTTTTTGGTGATCAGTTTTATCTGATGAAGGACAATAGGCTCGTGGATCTGCACGGTCTGGAGCGGGAGCAAGTACGGGAATTATTGGAACAGACCTATCAACTTCCTTTGATCAGTTTGGAAAATCAAAAGAAATGGATGTTTGTTCCGATGCTGGGTGCGGATAGGGCATTTGACACCATTGCGGGTTCAGCGCATAACGCCGAAGCCAAAATTGAAATGAATACGCCATGACGAGGCTGTCTAAATAGGTTCCTTTATGAAAAATCATGGTTTGTACCTGAGATGCTCAGTTTACTGTGCAAATATTTTAAAAATAGCTATAACGATATGAATACCATCAAAGACAGCGGCAATATATTGGTTAATAATCAACTGATGAGCAAGCGATGTTTTCCCACACAACCCAATTTGAAAAATATCAGCATATCTCGTGTTGAAAAGGAAGATATTGATGTCGTATTACCTTATGTCATTGAATTTAGAAAACAGTTGTTCCCGATGTTGGATGCACATAAGCTTCCCAAAGATCTACGGGCATTTTCAGCCGTGTATCTTGAGGCTGAGGCTGGTGCGTTCTTGCAGGCAAAAGATCAGCAGGGTAAACTGATTGGCGTCGTTGGTATGCTGGCTTATGATTACCGTTTCCCGCACTTGGATATTGATAGAAGGAAAACGGTGGAAGTTGCTCGACTTTTTGTTGACCCGAGTTACCGTAGGTCAGGTTTGGGAACGGCCTTATTCAAGGGTTTGGTCGCTGTAGCTAAGGAGAAAAGTATTGAAAGGCTTTATTTACATACCCACCCATTCCTGACTGGAGCCTATGAGTTTTGGGGAAAACAGGGATTTCAATTGAAAGACTTTTGTAATGAATCGAATTTTCCAACGATACACATGGAATTATTCGTTGATCGTATTGCTTAACCCTAAAAGTGGATAAGCCAAAAAATATATAATTTATTCGAATGAACAACGTAATGAAAGCGCTAGCTTTCGCTTTATTGACAAGTGCTTCCGTACCGGGAGCGGTGTATGCACAACAAGGTGTGGCACTATTTGGTAAGATCCAGGATGAAAACGGTAATCCAATCTCAGGGGTCACATTAACCCTGGCAGATCGACAACAACAGACAAGTTCTAATGCTCAGGGCGAATTTAGTTTTACCGGAATAACTTCTTTTCCTGTACAGCTACGTGCAGCTGCAATTGGGTATAAGCCTGTATTGCTGGATTTGAACGCGGCCAACTGGAATGCAAAAAAAGGAGTTCGATTGCTTATGGTAGCCGGTGATAATACATTGGATGAAGTATTGGTTACGGGTAGACGTAACAATTCATATCTGACAAATAATATGGAGCTGGGGGGTAAATTTGCAGGAAAATTAAAGGATCTACCGCAATCTGTCGCTGTACTCAGTAAGGAATTTATCGAAGATAAACAGGCCTTTACTACTGGAGCGCTGGTACAGGACCTGGCTGGTGTGACAGAAGCATCTTCCTATGATGATGTTGTTATCCGTGGTTTCAAAAGCGGTTACGAAACGGGTGTTCGACTTGTCAATGGTTTACGCTCGGGGTATGGTTATGGTAACAGTTATTATAATTCACCACTAACGATCAATCTTGAAAATATCGAGGTTTTGAAAGGGCCTGGGGCATCTTTGTTTGGGGATATTGTGCCGGGTGGTACAATTAATATGACGACAAAGAAGCCTTTGGAAGATTTTAAGGGGCATGTGAATTTTGCCGGCGGTAGTTTTGAAACGATGCGAACTACTGTAGATCTCGGTGGACCATTGGATAGTGCCAAGCGTATTTTATATCGTTTTAACGCGGGTTATGAAGATACGAAGACATTTCGTGACGTAAATCGTCAGAAACGAATGATGATTGCTCCTTCCTTTACCTTCAAACCAGCTGAAGGCACGGTGGTTGATATTGACATGGTCTATAATCAGTTCAACGGTTATCTTGATCGGGGAATGGGTATTAAGGAAAATAACTTTTATGCTTTGCCCAGGTCATTTACGTTGAGCCAGCCTTCCGATTTTTATAATTCCAAGACTTTTTCATTAAGCGCTCGTTTGTCTCAGCGTCTGGCAGAACATGTTAGTTTGAATCTGAGTTACATGAAATCCATCTATCAGGAGGATGTCAATGAACACCGGACAATGAATACATTTGCTGATGCACCACATAATACCATTATGAATATGCGCTTTTTTGATCGCCATGGGCGTGATTATACCGATAATGTTGTCGGTTACGTCAAGTGGGATCTTTTGGGCGATAGAGTTGATCATCATTTGGTTGCTGGGATTGATTTTGCCCAATATCGGGGCGACAAAGAAAACCAATTGCGGGAGGCTAGGCAGCAAACTATAGATGGTAAAGTTGTTCCTTTGACTTTTGATTTGAACAATCCCACTTATACGACTCATGATCTGACGAATTATGTATGGCGTACGGGAGTCGCTTATCCTTTTTTGAGCCCTTATAAAACAACGGGTAAATATATTCAGGATCAAATCAGCATTGACGACCGACTTAAACTTATTGTAGGTCTACGTCATGAACACTATTCTTCTGAGACACTTGATGGACAAAATCGGTTTCATGCGACACAAAATGCCTTATTACCTCGTTTTGGTGTAACCTATGGAATTAATAAGCAGATTAACTATTTTGCAAGTTATTCACAGGGGTTTGTGCCTGTAGGCGCCAATTTTATTCAAAACTATAAAGATTATGGTGCCGATAAACCCTTTGATGCCGAGCGGAGTTTCCAGGTGGAAACAGGGGTGAAGACGGGTTTCTTTAAGGAACAATTGCAGGTTGATCTATCCTTATTCCGAATTGAACGACGGAATATGCTCATTGCCACAGGGGCTATCAATGATTCAGGGCTGCCGGAATATAGACAATCCGGCAAAGCGCTATCGCAGGGTGTTGAACTCGATGTGCGTGGGCAGTTGACACGGGAGTTCCAGGTTATGGCCAATTATACCTATAATGATACGGAGGTGAAATCATCCTCGGTTCCTTCTGAAATAGGACAGTCCCTGCCGGGAGCACCCAAAAATATGGCGAGTGCCTGGTTAAAATATGTGTTTTCAAATAGTACCTTAAAAGGCTTAGGTTTTGGTGCTGGTGTTTACTATGTAGACCGTAAGCGGATGGACAATAGTATCGGAAAGGATAGCGATGGAAATGCACTCTGGGGACAATGGCCATCTTATACAACTGTTAATGCAGCGGCCTATTACCACATTGGTGCTATGAAAATGGCCGTAAACCTGAACAATGTATTCGATAAATATTACTTTTTAGGTGGTTTTGACTACACGAGAGCCTTTGCTGGTGCACCGAGAAATATCATGGTATCAGTTGGTTACTCTTTTTAAATTCGAAAGATTGATCTAAAATCTCCAAAGCGGGCTTTTTCAACAAATTTGGACTATTTAATTCAAGATTTGTGCTAGTCAAGTAGCCCGCTTTGGTTGTAAATTTGAACAACAAATAATAGAATTGTGAACACAAGAATGAGGTATAGTTTAGTCTTTTTAGTTTTCCTTTTGAGCACCCTGCTCATGAAAGGAATAGCTATACCGACGCATTCTACTGTCCAAAGTTTACCCGTCTTCCGGATAAGCCTGGCGGCTTTCCATACTCATGTAGAACAAGGTTCAGGAAATTCCGAGCGGGAAAATTTGGTCGCTGCGGTTAAAGATCATGATGTCTATGATATCACCGAACAGATGGACCTCAAAGATGAATGGAGCAAGCTGCTCTATTGGGGAGTGCTTTCAATTTGTCTTTTTGTATTCTGCTATCCTGTACGTCTCAAAATTCAGAATAACAGAAGGCCTTATATGGATCGATTGATCCTTCCGCCAAAATATATTCTTTTCCAAAGTTTAAAGATCCCGTTTCTGGGGTAAAAATTTCCATTTCTTACAACGGTTGAGAAAAGACAGACCTTACGCTGCGTAGGGGTGTAATCTGTCCTATTCATCACGATTTTGAACGATTTTTTTAAGTCGTATGGCCTTGTCGTGACCTGTACTCACCGTGACTTGTTTTAATTCGAATAACAACAATTTAAATAATATTTATATGCATTTATTACCTAGAGAGACAGAGAAGCTATTGCTTCATCTTGCCGGCGAACTAGCGAAAAAACGTAAAGCTAGAGGACTTAAATTAAACTATCCGGAGTCTATTGCATTGATCAGTAGTGAACTTTTGGAAGCTGCTCGTGACGGACGTACTGTTGCGGATTTAATGCAGTATGGTGCAACGTTGTTGACACGTGAAGATGTCATGGAAGGTGTCCCTGAAATGATTCATGATGTACAGATTGAAGCTACATTTCCAGATGGTACAAAACTGGTTACTGTTCATAACCCGATTCGCTAATTGTTAAAAATATAATCTATGATCCCAGGAGAATTTTTTATTGCAGATGGCTATGTTATCTGCAATGAAGGTAGAGAAATTACAACGATCACTGTGACAAATACAGGTGATAGACCAATTCAGGTAGGTTCACATTTTCATTTCTTTGAGGTGAACAAAATGATGGAGTTTGATCGTGAAAAAGCATTTGGCAAACGGTTGAATATTATCGCCAGTACAGCAATTCGTTTTGAACCAGGTGAATCAAAAGACGTCGAATTGGTCCCTTATGCAGGTGCAAGAAGGATCTATGGCCACAATGATTTGGCAAATGGAGATACCGAAACCGAAGTTGCGAAAGCAAATGCAATGAAAAAAGTAAAAGAACAAGGCTTTAAAAACAAAGTATCATGAGTTTAAAAGTTAGCAAATTAAATTATAGCGCCATCTTTGGCCCTACAAGTGGAGATAAAATCCGTTTAGGAGATACAGATATCATTATTGAAGTCGAAAAAGACTATGCTTACTACGGCGATGAAGCCAAATTTGGCGGTGGTAAGACTGTCCGTGACGGGATGTGCCAATCTTCAGTTCATACACGTGATGAAGGTACATTGGATATGGTGATCACTGATGCTATCGTCATTGACCACTGGGGTATCGTGAAAGGTGATATTGGTATTAAGGATGGTAAAATT
>NZ_DKSP01000113.1:20753-20965 GCF_002472745.1 Sphingobacterium sp. UBA7253
TATTAAGGATGGTAAAATTGTTGGTGTTGGTCGTGCTGGAAATCCGGATACAATGGACAATATTACACCAAATATGATTATCGGTGCTTCTACTGAGGTACATGGTGGATCGGGATATATCTTAACTCCAGGTGGTATTGATTCCAATATTCACTATAACAGCCAAACACAAGTTGAAAAGAACTTGAATAGTGGTGTTACAACAATGATTG
>NZ_DKSP01000194.1:0-5452 GCF_002472745.1 Sphingobacterium sp. UBA7253
AAAGCGGGAATTCCCGCTTTTTTATTTTATAGCTAACAGACTTGTTCTAACCAATAAGACTTCTGATTTCGACTTCGTCTGCTTTTATCTGAGCTTTCATTTCTTCAAGCGAGTCAAACCGTTCATCATGTCGGATAAAATGAAGGAACTTGACACGTAGTGTCTTGCCGTAAATATCCTGATCGAAATCGAATAGGCTGATTTCAATAGCACGATTCATCCCATCAACAGTGGGCCTGGTCCCTATATAGCCCATACCTTTCGCAATTGAAACCGGACTTTCCTCTTTATACTCCCCTGTAGTGATGTTTTGGATATGATTATAGATATATACCTCAACAGCATAAATACCATAGGCCGGTATGAGTTTATGAGGTTCGTGAACCTGCAGGTTTGCTGTTGGAAATCCGATTGTACGCCCAATTTGGTCGCCTCTAATAACAGTTCCCGTTAATTCGAACGGATAGCCTAAATAGAGGTTAGCCGTTCTTATATCGCCCTTTATAAGCGCTTCACGTACTCGTGTGGAGGATACTGCAATATCGTTGATATCCTGCTCTGGAATTTCGTCAACACTGTAGTCAAATATAGATGCAAACTGCTCTAAATCGCCCATAGTACCCTTTCGATCTTTTCCAAAATGGTGATCATAGCCTATCACAATCTTTTTTGTACCCAATTTGCCTACAAGAACATTACTAATATATTCTTCCGGAGTCTGATTTGAAAAATCACGGGAAAAAGGAATGATAATTAAGTGGTCAATTCCCACTTTACTCAATTGACTGACCTTTTCTTCGATATCGTTGATTAGGCGTAAACTATCATCATCTGGATTGATAATCAATCGTGGATGTGGGAAAAAAGTAAGCAAAATTGTCTCACCATTAATTTTATGAGCTGCTTCCTTTAGGTGAGCCAATATTTTTTGATGGCCAATATGAACACCATCGAAAGTACCGATGGTTACAACTGCATTTTCAACTGGTGAGAAATCATCTAAACTTCTGTAGATTTTCATTTATAGGAGTTTTTGCAAAAATAAGATAAAGAATCAATAAAATGGGAGGGTAAAGTTATTTAATGATTTCTTTATGACGTTTTATTTCAGCGATAAGTTGTTCTAGATTCCAGGCATTTTCTACCGAATAATCTCCACTTTTGGTGCGTCTCAAAGAACTCAGATGTGATCCACTCTGTAAGAATTTTCCAAAGTCATAGGCCAATGATCTAATGTAGGTTCCTTTTGAACAGGATATACGAAAATACACGTTGGGAAGCTCGATCTTTTCAATGAGAAAGCTATTGATGCGTACCTGGCGGGATTTTATTTCAACCTCTTCGCCACGACGGGCCTTTTCATAGACGCGTTCACCATTAATTTTTATGGCTGAATGGGCTGGAGGAAACTGCTGAATTTCGCCTTCAAAGGATTTTGCTGCTTCGAAGATCATTTCCTCTGTGATGTGATCGATTGGAAATGTTTCGTCAATCTCTGTTTCCAGATCGTAAGAAGGCGTTGTCGCTCCTAATGTGATCGAACCTGTATATTCTTTGTCTTCAGCTTGGTAGCTGTCTATTTTTTTTGTTAGTTTGCCAGTGCAGACAATGAGCAGGCCGGTCGCAAGTGGATCTAGAGTTCCTGCATGACCGACTTTTAATTTTAACGGTTTGATTGAGTTTCTAACTTTACCAACAACATCAAAACTTGTCCATGTTAAAGGTTTATCGATCAACAACATTTCTCCTTCAGCGAAGTTGAACTTTGCTGAATTTTCACTAACCTCTATATTTTCCATCCGAAGATTTTAGATAATTTGTAAACTATGGCCCGAAAGTAGGAGGGCAAGAATAATAACACCAACGATGATTCGGTACCAACCAAATGCTTTAAAACCATATTTGGTCAAAAAGCCAATAAAAGACTTAATGGCTACAATTGCAACAACGAAACCAATTAGATTTCCAATAATAAGCAAATTAAGTTCTTCTCCTGTGAAGGTGTTACCTTCTTTAAAAAACTTTAAAAGCTTTACTGCAGAAGCACCAAACATCATAGGCAAAGCAAGGAAAAAGGAAAATTCCGCAGCAGCTTTACGGGTTAGTTTCTCAGCCATACCGCCAATAATTGTACTAGCAGATCTTGAGGTACCCGGGATTAATGCAAGACATTGGTATACCCCGATCATAAAAGCTTGTTTGTAGGAAACCTTGTCCGAGTCTTCAACAGTTGGTTTGTTGAACCACTTGTCAACGAAAAGTAGAACTACGCCGCCGACTACCAACATCACAGCGACCATTAAAGGACTCTCTAATAATGCATCAATATAATCGTTGAATAGCAAACCCAACACAGAGGCCGGAATCGCCGCAATAACCAATTTGTAATAAAATGAAAGCGTTTTAAAAAAACGTTTGTAGTATAATACCAGAACGGATAATATGGTGCCTAACTGGATCACAATTGTAAACAATTTGACAAATGCCGATGGTTGAATACCCATTAAGGCAGTAGCAATGATCATATGACCTGTCGAAGATACAGGCAAAAACTCCGTTAATCCTTCAATGATAGCAAGGATGATAGCTTCAATAATAGACATCTGTTTGAAATAAGATTATGCTTTAGTTGGATTTGTTTTTGGGGCGGTATAGAATTGCCGCAAATCCTATCGCAAACCCGAGAACAACAACAATAGGGGCCAAGGTAATCTTGGTAAAACTATAGATATCAGTTTCACCAGACATCAATGTAAAGCCTATGATTACAATAGCTAAACTCGCTATGAACAGTTGGTAATTTACTTTGGAGAATACAAATGAACCTTTGTTGACTGATTCAGTAGATTTCTTTATTTGAGCCATTTTTATCTGTATAAATCGTTAGATTGTGCCTTTAAATATTTTGTTACTGCGAAATAGGTGCTAAGTCCCGAAATGAGAATTCCAATCAAGATTACTCCTAAAAAGATCACCGCAAATTCGAACCAGTTGCGTAAAAAGACCAGTTCTGGTATTTGCTGTTGTGCAAATTTCAGCGTTAAAATGAGGAGTAAAATCGCGATCAAAGATCCCAGTAAACCATGAATGATGCCATACGTTATAAATGGTTTACGAATAAAGTTTTTAGTAGCCCCAATCAATTGCATACTTTTGATTAAGAAACGTTGTGAATAGATCGCAAGACGTATCGTATTGTTGATTAAAGCTACGGCGATAATCAATAGGATAACCGCAAAAGCAAGAACAATCATTCCGATGATGCGTACGTTTTTGTTGACCATGTCAATTAATGACTCTTGGTATACAACTTCTTTAATTTTATTGTTTTTGGAGATCTTTTCAATAAAAGTTTTAATGCTATCTGTATTGGCATAATTCTCTTTCATGTAAACATCCAAAGAAGGTAGAAGTGGGTTATGTCCCAAATATTGTACGAAATCCTCACCAAGATCTTCTTTCAAGTTTTTTGCAGCCAATTCCTTACTAATATATTCGGTGCGAAGCACGTAGGGATCTTTTTCCAGGTCTTTTTGTAGAGAAAGGACATCACCTTCACTTGTGCCATCATTTACGATGACATTTAAGACGATATTTTCCTTAACGTATTTCGAAAGATTTTTAGCGTGCACCAAGAGTAATCCCAACATACCTGTTACCAACAACACGAGAGCGATACTGATAACCGTAGATACATATACAGATTTTGTTTTTCTTTTTTGTGTGCTTAATTCGTATTCTGACATAATAAGCAAAAATTTATTTGCGAAAGTAACTATTTGAGTGGAAGATTTCGAATTAATCTTGTAATTACTTTGATAAAAATCAATTCGAAGGCTGTTTTCTTCCTATGTTTAATTAACTTTTCAATACTATAATTTATTGTTCAAACTACAAAACTTTTATCACATTTCAGTATTAAAATCGTAATTTCGCAAGTCATAAAAATTCCTTACGAATAAAAATGGAGTATAATCACAAATCATTAGAGAAAAAGTGGCAAAAGTTTTGGGCGGATCATCAAACGTATAAAACGTCCGATACGCATCAAAAGCCAAAATACTATGTATTGGATATGTTTCCTTATCCTTCCGGAGCGGGGCTGCACGTTGGTCACCCGCTGGGATATATTGCTTCGGACATCTTTTCAAGATATAAACGTTTGAAAGGTTTCAATGTATTGCATCCGATGGGATATGATTCTTTTGGACTTCCTGCAGAGCAATATGCCATTCAAACTGGTCAGCATCCTGCAGTGACGACTGAGGTAAATATCAATCGGTACCGTGAGCAAATGGATAACATTGGGTTCTCTTATGATTGGAGTAGAGAAGTACGTACTTCTGATCCGTCATATTATAAATGGACACAATGGATTTTTATGAGATTGTTTGATTCTTGGTATAATAAGGAATCCGAGAAAGCTGAACCGATCGAAACGTTAATCGCGAGGTTTGTTGCAAGTGGTTCAACTGGCATTTCAGCAGTTTCGGATGAAGATGTCTTGGAATTCAGCGCTGACGAATGGAAATCTTTGGATGAAGAAAAACAGCAGCGGGAATTGTTGAAATATCGGATTGCTTATTTGCGTGAAAGTACAGTAAACTGGTGTGCTGCTTTAGGTACGGTATTAGCGAATGACGAGGTAATCAACGGTGTCTCTGAGCGTGGTGGTTATCCTGTGGAGCAAAAGAAGATGATGCAGTGGTCTATGCGTATTACTGCTTATGCGGATCGTTTATTGAAAGGTTTGGATACCATTGATTGGCCAGAACCTTTGGTTGAAATGCAACGTAACTGGATCGGAAAATCGGTAGGTGCCTCGGTGAAATTTCCCGTACCACAATTAAATACAGCAATTGAAGTGTTTACGACGCGTGTAGATACTATATATGGTGTTTCATTTGTCGTTTTGGCTCCAGAACATGAATTGGTTGCAGCATTGACTACCCCTGAGCAGCAAACAGAAGTAGACGCCTATATCGAGAAAACTTCGAAAAAATCTGAATTGGATCGTATGGCTGATACAAAAACAGTCTCTGGTGCTTTTACTGGTTCTTACGCTAAACATCCAATTTCTGGACAGGATGTACAGATTTGGATCGCGGATTATGTACTTGCTGGTTATGGCACAGGTGCTGTAATGGCTGTTCCTAGTGGCGATCAACGTGACTATGTGTTTGCTAAACATTTCACTCTTCCTATTATTCCTATTTCGGATACTCAAAATATTGAAGAAGTAGCTGATCCAAATAAAGATGGAAAATACATCAATTCCGATTTTATCAATGGTATGACTTACCAAGAGGCGGTTCCTGCTTTGATTGCTAAATTGGAAGAATTAAAATTAGGTAAAGCGAAAATAAACTTCCGCATGCGTGATGCTATTTTTGGGCGTCAGCGTTATTGGGGAGAACCCGTGCCAGTCTACTTTAAAAATGGATTACCTTAT
>NZ_DKSP01000194.1:5582-28757 GCF_002472745.1 Sphingobacterium sp. UBA7253
GAAGAAGAATTACCGCTCTTATTGCCCGAAGTTGATAAATATTTACCAACGGAATCGGGTGAACCTCCATTGGGAAGGGCCAAAGATTGGAAATATGAAGATCAATATGAGTATGAATTGAGTACGATGCCGGGATGGGCAGGCTCCTCATGGTATTGGTTTAGATATATGGATCCAAAAAATGAAGGTAATTTTGCATCCAAAGAGGCTGTGGATTATTGGAAAGCCGTAGATTTATATATCGGTGGTTCTGAGCATGCTACTGGACACTTGTTGTATTCGCGTTTTTGGAACAAGTTCTTGAAAGATTTGGGTTACCAAAATGAGGAAGAGCCATTCCGCAAATTGATTAATCAAGGCATGATTCAAGGGCGCTCTAATTTTGTGTATCGTGTACTTGATGACGAAGGGAGAGGTACAAATCAATTTGTGTCTTATGGATTAAAAAATGAATACAAAACTATTCCTTTACATGTAGACGTGAATATTGTTCATAATGATGTGCTGGATTTGGAAAAATTCAAAAACTTCAGGCCGGATTTTGCAAATGCTGAATTTGTATTGGAAAATGGGAAGTATATCTGCGGTAGTGAGGTGGAGAAAATGTCTAAATCCAAATTCAATGTGGTCAATCCTGATGATATTATCGAATCCTATGGAGCAGATACATTGCGTCTATACGAAATGTTTTTAGGGCCTTTGGAGCAGGCTAAGCCTTGGAATACAAATGGTATTGAAGGGGTTTATAAGTTCTTACGTAAAGTATGGCGACTGTTCCACGATGCTGAGGGTAATTTTAGTGTTTCCAATGAAGATCCATCCAAAGCAGAGTTTAAAGCCTTACATAAAATTATCAAAAAGGTGGAAGATGATATTGAACGTTTCTCATTCAATACTTCTGTTTCAGCATTTATGATCTGTGTCAATGAATTGACTGAGTTGAAATGCAATAAAAGACAGATATTGGAACAGCTCGTCATTGTTCTTCAGCCTTATGCACCACATATTACGGAAGAGTTGTGGGCGCTGTTGGGTAACGACGCCGGTACACTTTCTTACGCTTCATATCCTGTGTTCAAGGCAGAATATTTGGTTGAATCTGAATTTGCTTATCCGGTATCTTTCAATGGTAAGATGAAATTCAATTTATCATTACCGCTTGATTTAGATCAAAAAGCAGTAGAAGATACGATTAGAGCACATACTGATGTACAACGGCATTTAGATGGGAAGGCAATCAAAAAGATTATTTTTGTCAAAGGAAAAATAATCAATATCGTGATTTAACCCACTCAATACAGTATAAAAAGCCGTTTTATCGATAGGATAAAACGGCTTTTTTATGCCAATACATCTTGAAAAGCTATTGTTTTATCGAAGATAGCTTTCGCATAGGGACAATTTGGGATAATTTTGGCGTCATTCTTTCTGGCATAGTCAACAGCCTCCAGTACCAATTTTTTTCCCACACTCATTCCCTGATACTCATCGTAGACTTCTGTATGATCAATGGAAAACTCATGATCGTTTTGCCAGGTATACTCTAAAATTCCGGCTTCATTATTTTCAACTTCTGCAATAAAATTGCCTCTTTCGTCCCTTTCGATGTTTCTTATTTCCATAGTTTTTTTTAAAAATAACGTCCAAATGATCTTTTTGTTTTATGGAATTTTTCAATTTTGTGATCGAAATAAATCTTGTTTAAAAAGATCGAAAGATCGATGGGCTTCAGATAACTGACTGTTATCAGGGTCCATTGTACGCGACTAGGTTTAGACAAAAAATTATGAACTGGATATTCGTGTTTAAAGTCGAAGAAACGAATCGGTTCCAGGTTAAGATCACTTTGTACAGGATCGCTCAATATCCCTTTTTTAAAGAATTTTTTGTACCTTTGCAATTATCTCCTTAGAACACATCGCATTTTTATCTTTTCAACGAAGCTCTAAAGGTCCGTAACCTCCTCGGGAACATTTATTTTAATCCATATTGAATGAGCAAAAGCCAAATTACATTTAACAAAAAAGAACGAGAAAAAAAGAAACTACTCAAAAAACAACAAAAAATTGAGAAAAAAGAATTCAACAAAACAAACAACGACAAGGGGAAATCTTTGGAAGAATTGTTTGCTTATGTTGATGAACATGGGAATATTTCAGATAGACCTGCGATAAAATTGAAAGAAGGGGAGAGTCCAAGCATGGCCTCAAATCATCATGACGAGTATTCCTTCGGAAAAGTTGTCCATTACAATAACGACTCCAACTATGGGTTTATTAGAGACAACGAAACTCAGCAATCTATTTATTTCAATGACCGTCTTGCTGGACAGAAATTGAACCTGAATCAGAAAGTGAAGTTTAAATTTAAAAGTGCTAAACAAGGTGCTCAAGTCACTGAAGTCTTGATCGAGTATTAGCTGAAAAAGTACTCTTAAACGAGTATTGATGATTATAAGGCCTTTTGTTTGATGTCAGGGTATTTGGAGTCAAACAAAGGTTTTTTACATTTATTCGAATGCCTGCTTTCCCGCTAATGGTATTCTTAATAAAGAGAGGCTTCCTGCAGTTTCAGCATTTAAATCGCTTTCATTAATCGCTCTTGAGAGCGAAAAGAGTTTTTCCCTACCGGTATAATTTCACGATTACCTTTACAGAAAAAGTTCAATTTTTAGAATTCCCCTTTATTGTGAATATGTCGTTGATCTAATTTTGATGTGATCTGTCTACTTTTTACGTGATTTGTATACTTTTTATGCTGTCCTTCTGAGGTTACCCTTGTCGTTTTGTGATATTTTGCCTTAAATGCTGTTGATTCTACGTTGTCTTCTAAGAATTTATAAGGTAAATTTCTGCTTATTGTTCCTCTCTCGGATAAGTTGATGATTTTTTTTGATATAGAAGGATTGATGGAAACAGAAATAAAATAACCCTCCAGCAAAGTAAGCTGCGGCGTCAGCAATATCTCCGGTATTATAAGTGGTACATTGAGGCATGATCCATTCAAAAAGTAAGGAGGTGAAGAATGAAATTATCCAGATTTGGTAAAGCGGATAACCATGGGCTCTGCCATTGTTGAATACATAACTACCTACTATAGATGAACAATGGATAATAATCGGTACAAAAACGAAATCAGTCAGCCAGTCGTTTAGGAAGGGGATAGGGAAATGATTAGCCCGAGTAAATCGAATAAAGAACCAACAAAACCAGTAGAAGATAAATAAGCCGTCAAACAGCTCCCTACTTAATGAGCGAAGGAAACGGCGATTAACATTGCTATAGCACCACATGCCATTAAAGTTAAAAACATAAAGAAAGCAGTCTGTTTACCGAATTTCTTCCAAGAACTGTCGTTTGGATGAGCTGGGATTAAAGTTTGTTTTAATTCGATGTATTGCCTTTTTAGCCAATTTCCCGTTGATTTTTCCATGTATTATGATCTTATTTTTAGTTTATGATGCAAAATTAGAACAACTGTTCTAATTTTGCATCATGAATACGAAAGAAAAAATTATTGTGGGCGCGTTGAAGCTTTATAATCGTGATGGTATACGTACGGTAACAACGCGTCAAATTGCTCAGGAACTGAATATAAGTGCCGGTAATCTTCATTATCATTTTAAACATACCGAGGATATTATTTTTCAACTTTTCCAATTATTGCAAAATGAGTATGAAAAGATGATTTTGAAGCCTGAAGATGATGCAAGCACATTTCGCCAGGTGCTGGATAGTTTTATTGATGGCTCTTATGCGCTGATATCGAAATACAGGTTTATTTTTGAGAATTTTGTTGAAATTTGCAACTGGATCCCCAGTATTGCAGAAGCTTACAGAAATTTGGTGACACAGCGTGAAGAGCAACTTGTCTCTCTATTTTTGTATTACGCTGAGTTAGGCATGTTTCGTTCTGATATACCCTTGGTAAATTTACAGGGGTTCGTGCGCCAACTTTTTATCATTTCAGATTTTTGGAGCTCAAGCTATGCTGTTTTGGCTGCACACCAAAATGGAAATCCACTGGAAGATTATAGACAGACGATTCATACGGCCTTTTATCCATATCTTCTTTAAAGGAACGGGGCAAATTGAATCGCTCCTTGGATTGTTATTCTTTCCTTAATGTGAAAATGGTAACCTCGGGTCGGGCGTTGAATCTGATGGGAATGCTGTGTCCCAGTCCGCGGTTGATATATAATGTTCTGTCTCCGCTTATTTTCTTGATTCCTTGATCGTAGTTTTTATTTTTTACGGGAATAATCGGGGAGCCCCAAAAAGGAATTCTTACTTGGCCAGCATGTGTGTGTCCTGCCAGGATCCAGCCATTGTATCTATTCCAGCCGTCGAGGTCTGCGGCATCCGGATTATGACATAATACTAAACTGGCTTGAGATTGATCGTAGTCTTTCATGGCCTTTACAAGGTCAAAGTTTGTTCCCCAAAAGTCATCTATACCAAATATTCTTAACCCTTGGGTTATTACGCTTTCATTTCTCAATACTTTTATCGAATATCCATGGAGTAGGCTAACGATTGAATCTGCTGCCGCACTGTCCTGAAAATTTTTTCCATAGTCATGATTGCCTAGAATTGCCAATGTTTGAAGTTTGCCTTTTGGGGCATCTTGCATGACTTCATTGAGTTGTTCTAAGGGGATTTTATTGTTAACAAGACGTACAAAATCGCCGGTGTATACCACGATATCGGGCTTTAATGCTCCGATTTCCCGAAAGGTTCTTTTTATAAAATCTTTATCCACATAGTTGCCGATATGGATGTCCGAGATCTGGATCAATGATTTTCCTTCCAATGCTTCTGGTAAATGTTTTACAGTTAGATTGATCTGCTCGTATTTTACCCAATGTGGCTCGATTTTCTAGCTGTAAAAACCGAGCAATGCACCCATTACGAATAAACATATTGCTATATGCTTTAATTTTCGCTTATTTTTCATAGCGCTAAATTAACTTTTCCAGTCAGATTTGCTAATCTTCATATTGAGGCTTTTCCAGGTTTCGTTGCCAATTGTTACTTCCGAAATCATATTTTCGTTAATTCGAAAACCTACGGCTTCATAACATCGGATTGCATTGTGATTCCAGTCATAAACGTTTAAATCGGCTGTTTCATAATTGCCTTCAATAAAAAGCCGCCTGAGGAGTGTGTTCACAGTGCTCTTGCCGTAACCTTTATTTCGTTCGGAACTTTTTGCAATTAGGATGCGGCAAAGTCTTGGAATGTCCCGTTCGAAGCTTAATTCGCAGTGGCCGATAATTTCTTTGGTTGCTGTGTCGATTATTTTAAAGGCGTTTCGCTTTGGGTCTTGAATGTATTTTTCAAGTTGGTAATCGGTAAGCGGAAACGAAAAATACGGTCCTGCGAACTGTAATAGTTCCTCTGCTGATCGAATCCATGACTTAAAAAGCGGAAAATCTGATTTTTCGAATTGAAGTAGTGTTATCATGATTATTGTCTAGTTGCCGTTCTGAAGGTAAATCAATTTAGAAAATTCTCGAGCCCGATCCTAAAGAAATTACTGAATTTTACGAAATTCGTGTGAAATATATTAAAAGAGTATTATGCCGCAGCTTATTTTAGATACAATTATAGAAGCTCCTTTATCGGTTGTTTTTGACTTGGCACGTAGTATTGATCTGCATATGTATTCGACAAAGAAAACTGGGGAGAAGGCAATTGATGGGGTGACGACAGGATTAATCGAGGTAGGTCAGCATGTGCGTTGGCGTGCAAGGCATCTTGGCGTAAAGCAAACATTAACTGTACAGATAACAGCGATGGAAAAATCTCATTTTTTCGAAGATCGAATGACTCAAGGAGTGTTTCATTCGATGGATCACCAGCATATTTTCAAGGAACTGGAACATGGTAAAGTATTAATGCGCGATGTGTTCAATTTTAAGGCTCCTCTCGGGGTTCTGGGAAGGCTTGCAGAATGGCTATTTTTAACCCGATACATGTTGCGCTTTCTGGAAGAAAGAAACCAGGTGATCAAAGAAGTTGCTGAGTCGGGTAAATATCGGCTGTATCTTCCAGTCTAGTTTTCTTTGGGAATAAGCGATAGGTTGTAGGTGTCGACTGTTGGTTTTCGCGAGAAGCATAGGACTGAATTTTTTAACTGGATCACATTTAGCAGTTCAATGAGCGATGATATGGGGATGCTCCGCTTTTTCGCTGAATTATCTGAAAACTCGTATGTGTTTAATGGTTTCTAGCGACAACAACTATCGTTGGATTTTCCTTCCGAAGTTGCTCCTGTAAGAAATCAAAAGCTCCTTTCTGATTCATGGTGACCTGATAGATTTTGTTGAATTCATTATAGAAATAGATGCGATAGCTGTTGGGCCCCCGGTAGTTTCTTATGATTTTTGTTTCAATGCGATGGATTTGACTAATTGGGATCTGTTTGTTTCCAATGAATGGGAAAAATAAAATTTCATTTTTACAAAAAAGATATGGGGAGATAGCTGAAAAGATGCGGACCAGCCGTCTGCTATATTGTTGGTAGATATCAAGATCATCGTCGTTCAGTTGTTGTAGTGCATGGATGAATTTTTGGTTTTTAATGTAAGCTATCCAACTCAACAGGCCGAACGCAAAGCCTAGGTAAGCGAAAAGAAAGGATAGGGTAGGGAGTGATTTGTAAAAAAACGATAGCCTGTCTTCACTGTCCGACCATTTCTGAAAAAAAGACAGCAGAAAAAATCCGTAACAAAAAACGAACATCGCGAGGAATATACCAATGATTACATTGCGGGTTTTCCTGATTTTTACAAGTTCTGCTTTTAAAAATGATCTCGATAAAGAGGGGGTGTTACTCATGGTTTGTTGGGAAAACTTAAATATAATAAAAGCGTTTGTTTTGTTCTGTGTGAATTTGATTTTAATGGATTTGGGTAGTTTTAGTTGTAATGTTTTACTTAAGGCTATTCTGTTTATTTAGCTGTATTAAATCTTCTTATTGATTTATTTTGTTGTTTTTTGAAGCTATTGGCTATACCGAAAGGGGTGTCTAACTCATCACATTCCAGTGCTGGTCCGATGCTGTGAAGGTTGTTTTAAGCTCGTTTTTGCTTCTTTTTTTCTTGAGTGACCGTAAGGTGCTTTACTCGGAGAAGATGTCTTAAATCGATTAAAAGAGGGCTAGAATTAAGTCTGGTGATTTGGATGGTTGGTCTCGGTCGCCGCAGATCGATTCAGGCGGGAGTTGCGTGTCTATGTAGCGGACAAGTGTCCTGTATCATCCTATAGTTTTGCTGAAAGGTTGTTATTACTCGTTCTAAGTAATTTTATTCAAATTGTAAGTAAAGGACTAATTGTGTAGAGATGTTGTCTTAGATCGAATTAAAATGGTGTAAAATCCGGTGTTTGCTTATATTTAATGAAGTGGTCTTTACAAATGAACTTGCTTTGGGTGTCGAAACGTTTCGCATGATGTTGGTAGAAGCGCTAGAGAAATTATAGTTAAGTACAAGTGCGCGCTCTACTACATGGATGCTCTTTTCGTAGGAAATCATCGTTAATGGCGGGAACTGTGACCTCGAACTGTACAATACACATGAAGAATTTAAAGATTGTGGTCTCCTGTATTTTTTTGTATCCGGCACTGGAGGGAATGCCCGCTTTAGCGCTATCCATGAATAACAGAAAGGGTGTGGATAAAATTTTATCCACACCCTTTCTGTTATAAAAATCAAGCTTTTTAAACCGTTTTATATGTGTTTTATTTATTTATATAAAATATGTAATATGTTGTTGTTTAGATGTTAATTTGTATTTTTTTTGGTTTTATATTAAAAGCTGCAAAATTGTATGAAAATGGTGTGATAGTCAGAAAATAATTCATGTTTTTTGGGTTTAACCCAAAAGAAATACGTCAAAAAAGGAGCATTGTTGCCTTGGTATAGGCTGACAAAAAGCCTATTTCCTTGTTTCATGGAGCGGATTAAATAAAAAGTGAGGGTTACTTTCAGGGAGTTATATCGAGTTTGGTGGCGACCTGATAACAAGTTTAGAAATGGTCTTGGGGTATCCTATTTCGCGTAATTTCAATGATTTGAATAATTGGATGCCGGGACGCTTAAATGCGATACATTCTAATGTTTTGTAATTTTTATATTGCTTTTAATCAGCTGTGTTATGTGGATTATGTGAACGTGTAGTTTTATACGAAAAAAAGCGAATTTTACGTCTTCCGAATTATTTTCAAAACGGTACTCAATAGAAAAAATGAAGGAAAAAGCTGAAGATTTAGCCTGTTAATCCAAGGAATTACCCGTGGTTTTATTCGGGTCGATATGGCTTTTCGTTAACAGGATTTTCCCTTTAATCAGGTCATCATTGAATTGGCCGACCGTTGTTTTTTGAAGCATTTCCGAGAGGTTGTTGCGTATGCTTTTGAACTCGTGATGCAAGGGACAGGGATATTGTTCGGAGCAGAATTCAAGCCCCATGCCGCAGCCGACAAATAGACTTTCACCATCGATCGCTTTGACGACTTCGGATAGTGGAGTGGACATGTCTTCCCTATCGAGGTAAAATCCACCACCAGGTCCCTTCATGGATCGAATGATACCTGCACGGCTTAGATTCTGTAGTATCTTGCCTAGAAAAGCTTCCGGAGAATGGATGCTCTCTGCTATTTCTTTTATGCTCACGCGTTTATTTTCTTGGGAGCTTTGTGCGATAAAAAAAACTGCCCGTAGTCCATATTCACATGTTTTAGAAAAAATACCCATAATCTTTTTGCTTTTTGCAAATGTACAAAATCAAAAATAGCCATCCGCCAATGATTAAAAATTAGGGATGACTATTTGATGAAGTGGGGTAGTGCAATTAATTTAGTTGCAAAGATGCTGGACCAAATTCTTCGAAATGAATGTTCTCAGCGTTGACACCCTGATTCGTTAAATATTGGAAGTGCTTTTTGATAAATCCTGATGGGCCACAGAGGTAATAGTTTGCCTCCTGTGGAAGATGCGAAGCATCTATTTTAGCGAGATCAACCCAACCCACAAGTACGTCGGCATCCGCATCTTGAGCTTCGTCATAGAAAGAAAAACTAGTTATGTTTTGATGTTGATTTTCCAATGTTATTAATCTTTCTTTAAACGCATGTAAATCAGGGTTACGGCAACCGTGGATCCAAGTGATTGGTTTGTCTTCTTTCTTGTCAGCTAAATGCTCTAACATGGCAATTAATGGGGTCTGACCAACTCCACCACTAATAAATACATGTGGTTTTTCACTTTCGATAAGTTGAAAGGAACCTGTAGGTGCTGTGAGTTCCAGTTGTTTTCCAACTTCAAAGTATTGATGTATATAATTACTCACCATACCCTCAGGTTTTCCTTCCGTAGCTTCTCTTTTTACCGAAATCCGAAGGTACTCTCCATTGCTCGCATCGGAAAGACTATATTGTCTTGGTTGATACAGGTGTAATTCGGGAAGAAATACACGTACACTTACATACTGGCCTGCCTCATGTTTTGGAAGTTTTCCTTGATCTGTTGGCTTGAGATAAATAGACTGAATCTCGGCGGTCTCAGATACCACTTTTACAATGGTGAATGGCTTCCAACCCGTCCATCCGCCCTCGTTCTGGATCATTTGATCATACATATCCTTTTCGACTCCGATCATCAGATCTGCTAATTGAAAATAGGCAACTTTCCAGGCTTCAATCAGTTCTTCTGTTGCTGCATCCCCCAATACTTCTTGAATGGAGGCCAATAGATGCTTGCCAACAATCTGATAATGCTCCGGACGAATATTGAGACTACTGTGTTTTTGTCCAATATGTTTCACTGCAGAAAGGAGGACTGCGGGATTCTCGATATGCTCCGCATAGGCTAACACAGCTGTAGCCAACGCCGTTTGTTGTCGCGCATTTTGTTGGTTTCCCATATTGAAGATATGTTTAAGCTCAGGATTGTGGGCAAACATACGTTTATAAAAATAACTAGTCAGCGCTACACCATGTTCTTTTAAAATCGGTACAGTGCCTTTGATTAACTCTTTTTGTGCTTCAGTAATCATAATAAAATATTTAAATACCTTTTTATCTTTTATTTGATCGGAATAAAAAACAAAAAAATCCACCTCGCTACGAGGAATTTTGTAAACCTTGATAGGGTTCATTTGCAAGTGACTATCGGGTACAAAAATAGAAATTTATAATAAAAGACAAAAATATCTTTTATTATTTTTTACCTGTTGTTTGGTCATCACCTGATCGATTGAAAAAGTATTATTATGATCAGCTCTGGCTATTCACAAGTTTTTAACCCTGGCTATTCCCATGTTTTGAGGTTTTTAGGGTAAAATGTCCATTCAGGGGTTTTTATAATATCCTGGTCTATATCGTACCAAGGACTAAGCGTGCTGTTGTTCCAATTGTTTAAAATTTGTATTTCTTGGGCTGGCATGTAACTTTGCGCGAGCAGCACGATTGTTTTTCCAGTATTGTCCTTGGCTAGATCAACTACAATGATTGCGTGGCCAATGGGTGATCCTTTCTGGATAAAAGTATCTCCAATCTTAACTTCCTGAGTCGTTTTTGCGCTGGGCAGCTCATCGTGTAGCGAAGCCGTATTGGCATAGGCAAACACATATTCCAGGTATTTCCAATAGGTTGGGTAGGAGTAGTCTCCTTTTGCATAGTTTGTATATGCGCGGGGCTTGCTATCGGAAAGGAAGTTGAATTTGATATCCTTATACCGCTTTTGTTGGTATAAGTAATCTGCCCTGAGTCGCATTACAGCATCGGCGCATTGGTGTAAATCGCGCTTTCCTATGTCTAGCTTCACAACACTATTGTAGATGTTATTTCTAGGTTTAATTTTTCCGTTATAATAATGTACCTCCTGGTCGATGGGGTATAATGGAAGATTTTCGAGAAAATTTCCAAATTCTTCGACCCGGTAGGTAGGCCTTTTAAAGCCTTCTGGTAACAAAATGCGCGATTTGATCGTCATCCCATCGGGGTTGATAAACTGATTTCCGTCAGGTGCTATTGACGCAGTAGTTGCCGGATTCAAAGTTTTGTTATTAGGTGCAGCAACATTTGGCTGCCCACATCCACTGAAAACCTGACACGAGAGGAGTGGAATGAGTACATATATTGATCTCATATAAAAGTTTCTGAGCTAGTGTATTGCGTTTTATCGAATATACTTAAATTTAGATATAATTCGAAGTGTGAATCATTTGAAAAAATTAAGAAATTTTTAAGCTATTCATCAACTTTTTGGATCATTTTCTGATGTAGCTTAGCCGAAGTTAATAAGAATACGATTATGTCAGGAAAACAGATTTTTCAGACGTCAAGCAAAAAGCGCTGGTACGCTTTTTCATGGATGAGCAGAGCATTGGTGATAGGTTTGATCATTGGTGTTATCTGTGTGGTTTATACATTGGGAAAGATTCAGATTCCTCCTTTTCCAACAATTAATACCAACACAGCATTGACTGAAAAGTCCACCGCCAGATTAAAAAAATCCAAACAATTTAAGGAGTTTACCATTGTAAAATCCGAATTGGAGAAGATTAAACGTGACCGGGAGCTGAAGCATTTGAAACATATTGGTACCAAAGATAGAATCAATATGGGGTTTTATGTTAGTTCTTGGTCTAATGAAGTTCGTGAGCAGTCTTTATCGGATCTACGCCGCAATATTGGTCATTTGGATATGGTTGCTATGGAATCCTTTTTTACTGTGCCTAATCAAGATACAGTAGTGGATAAAGCAGATACTTCTGCGCTTAAGGTCATTCATCAATATAAGCGCAAAGCTATCGCACAGATTTCCAATTTCAGTGGTAACGATTTTGACGGGCAGACTGTAAAGGCTATTTTACTTAATCCGGATAAACAACAGCGTTTTATAGACGATATCCTTCTTAAAGTGAAGCGCAATGGCTTTGCTGGCATAAATATTGACTTTGAGAATTTACAGTTGGATGACCACAAGGCGCTGAATGATTTTATGGGCCACATCTATACGGTATTTCATACAGAAGGCCTACTTGTCACGCAGGATATTTCACCTGAAAATGATGATTACGATCCCATTGCCTTACAAAAGTACAACGATTACATCATACTTATGGCTTATGATCAGCATTCCATTGAAAGTAATGCCGGCGCCATTTCACATCAGGCATGGGTCGAAAAAAATCTTGATGAACTTTGCAATAAGATCGATGCAGACAAGGTGATCCTGGCTTTGGCCTGTTATGGATATGATTGGCCAAAAGGCAGTGTCGGCAAGACATTGACATATGATAATGCTGTTATTTTGGCGCATAATTACAATGCTAAGATTACTTTTGATCCCGAATCTGCAAATCTCAACTTTAGCTATAAAGATGGGACAGGGATGCATCATGATGTCTATTTTACAGACGCTGCAACCTATTTTAATCTTATCCGCAAAGCAGATGACTGGGGGCTAGCTGGTATTGCACTTTGGCGTTTAGGAAGTGAAGACTCCCGTTTATGGTCATTTATTTCAAGATCATTGGACCGAGAAAATCTGAAAAAAGAACCTTTTGACTTTGGAAAGATAAGCCAGATCAATGTCGGGGGTATTCAATATATTGGGGATGGGGAAATTTTGGACTTGGTCAATAGTCCTGCTCCGGGGGAAGTGAAATTCACTTACGACCCATCAACGCTTATGGTTGAGAATCAGGAGTATGTAAAGACGCCAAGTAATTATGTAATCAAACGCTTTGGAGAAAGAGATAATACTGTGGTCCTGACCTTTGACGACGGTCCCGATCCTACGTATACACCACAAGTATTAGATATATTAAAAAAGGAACATGTTCCCGGAGCTTTCTTTCTTGTTGGTGTTATGGCTGAGAAAAATATGGATCTGGTTCGGAGAGAATATCAAGAAGGACATGAACTCGGTAACCATACCTTTTTTCATCCTGATATGTCTACAATAGGCCCAAATCGCGTTACGTTTGAACTGAATGCCACCCGAAAGATCATCGAATGCATAACCGGTCATAGTACAATTCTTTTCCGGGCCCCTTTTAATGCCGATGCCGAGCCACAGACTGTTGCCGAAATTCTGCCTGTTGCTCAGAGCCGGAAAGAGAACTACATCAATATCGGCGAGTATATTGATCCCAACGACTGGTTACCTGGTCGTACGGCAGATGAAATCTATAATGAAGTCATAAAACAACGCGATAATGGAAACATTATTCTATTACATGATGCCGGAGGCAATCGAGAAGCGACTATAGCCGCCTTGCCGCGCATTATTCATTATTTTAAATCACATGGTTATAAATTTGCGACGATTGGAGATTTAATGGGGAAAAAACGTGATGAACTGATGCCTCCTGTAGAAAATGCTTCCGATTCGGGATTTAGTGGATCTTCCAACCGCTTGTTCTTAGGAACATTGTTTTACGGTAACATCTTCCTTAACTTGGTTTTTTCCGTTGCAATTGTATTGGCAATTTTTAGAACAGCAATGATTGCTTATCTGGCAATCCGACAAAAACAAAAAAGTAAAAAAGAGCGATCTCAATTGGTTGTGGAACCTCGGGAAAAGGTGAGTGTGATCATTCCTGCCTATAATGAGGAAATAACAGTGTTGGCAACGATAAAAAGCCTGTTGAATTTGGATTACCCCAATTATGAATTGATTTTTGTTGATGATGGATCAAAAGACAAGACTTTTGAGATTGTCAGTAAGGTGTATGGCGATCATCCTAAAGTAAGGTTATTTACAAAACCAAATGGGGGCAAGGCTTCTGCGCTTAACTATGGTATCCAACAATCCGAAGCACAGTTTGTGCTTTGTATCGATGCCGATACACAATTGAAAACAGATGCGTTAAAACAGTTGATGAAATATTTCAATAAACCTCAGATCGCCGCTGTTGCGGGTAGTGTTAAAGTGGGAAATGTGCATAATATATTGACACATTGGCAATCGATCGAATATATCACCTCACAGAATATGGATCGGAGAGCGTTCGATTTGCTCAATATGATATCGGTCGTACCAGGAGCAATTGGGGCCTTTCGTAGATCTGTTATTTTGGAAGTGGGCGGATTTACTACGGATACGTTAGCGGAAGATTGTGATTTAACCATGCGTATATTAAGAGCGGGTTATACCGTGCGAAATTCATCTGAAGCAATCGCTTATACGGAAGCACCGGATACGGTCAAAATGCTCTTCAAGCAACGTTTCCGTTGGAGTTTTGGTGTGTTGCAGAGTTTTTGGAAAAATAAACAGACCTTGTTGAATCCCAAATATGGCTATTTTGGTATGGTCGGAATGCCTAATATTCTGATTTTTCAGATTATACTTCCTTTATTTGCTCCTTTGGCCGATATTTTTATGTTATTCTCTCTAGTGAGTGGTCTTTTCTCCTTAAGCGAGGTAAATGGTATCAGCTGGACGGGAATTGCAGGATTATTTTCACTGCATAATGGTTTTGGTCAAGTGATGTTTTATTACTTCCTTTTTGTATTCGTGGATATGTTCTTTGCAGGTATTGCCTTTAAAATGGAAGGCGAGAAGCTTAGCAATTTAATTTATTTGTTTCCGCAGCGTTTTTTCTGGCGTCAACTGATGTACTTCGTTTTATTCAAGTCTGTCAGAAAAGCCATTAAAGGTGAATTGAATACCTGGGGTACCTTGAAACGTACGGGCGGAGTGAAAGAGGTAACAATAAGTGAATAAAAAGCCGGTAACAACAAGTGAATAAAAAGCAGACACGTGCATGAGCTAAACGATAGCGATCTGATGTAGTTCCTTCGTGGGATCGTACACTAGGATCACTATCGCCAGCCTGCCAAAAAATTATACCGAGATTTTTAATTGACCTTGAGAATAGCTACTTTCAATAAAAATAGCGACCAAATGAAGATACTTTCCGCTCAGCAGATAAACAGGATTGATAGTGAAACCCTAAAGGATCAAAAAATCAGTAGTCTAGACCTGATGGAACGAGCTGCAACAGTTGTTTTTGAGGAAATTAAAAAGCTTCATCCCCGATTGGAGCACAGTACCTTTTTCATCTTCTGCGGTAAAGGAAACAACGGCGGCGATGGCTTGGTGCTGGCTCGTCTGTTGGATCAACAACAGGCCCAAGTCAAGGTTTATTTAATGGATGTAGCGGATTACTCCGCTGATAATCTTGCCAATCAAAAGCGTTTACCCAATCATATGATTCAAAAAATTGCAGCGGAAAACCAGATTGATATCCCTTCCGATGCAATCGTACTGGATTGCTTGTTTGGTTATGGATTAAAGCGTGTATTAACAGCTGATTGGAACGGTATAATTTCCAGTATAAATGGATGTGGTGCAAGGATCTATTCCGTCGATATGCCTTCTGGACTACTGGCAGATAAAAAGACTGCTGCAGATGTTCCAATTGTAAAGGCAGATTTGGTTTATACCTTTCAGTTTCCCAAGATGGCCTTGCTGCTGCCCGAAAACCAATGGTATGTAAAAGACTTCAAGGTATTGGATATCGATCTTAGCCAACGAGCAATTGAAGCGGCAGAAACCAATCTTTTTTATGTTGACGAGCCGCTTGTCAGGTCCTTTTATCGACAACGAAGGAAATTTGATCATAAGGGAACATTTGGTCATACCCTTATTATTGGCGGAAGTAAAGGTAAAATGGGGGGCGTTCAGCTTGCGTTAAAAGCGGCTCTTCGAGCGGGCTGCGGTTTAGCTTCCGCTTATGTACCTGACGGTGGTAATACCATCTTACAGACCGCTGTGCCCGAAGCGATGGTGTTGACTGATCCTGAACAAGATTTTATTAGCCAATTCCCGGAAATCGATGGCTATCAGTCTGTTGGTATCGGAATCGGCATGGGAACAGCGCCGCATACAATTGATGCGCTAAAGGTATTTATAACCCGTGTTAATGATACTCCTTTGGTATTAGATGCTGATGCTTTAAATATTCTTTCCCGCGAACCGAATCTTTGGGCTTTTGTTCCAGCGCATAGTATATTGACTCCCCATCCCAAAGAACTTAGCCGGATATTGGGTGCTTGGCAAGATGATTTTGAAAAGATTGAGAAAGTGAAAGTTTTTGCACGTAAACATCAGTTTTACGTATTAATAAAAGGGGCTAATAGTGCTATGGTTATGCCCGATGGGATGGTGTACTTCAATAGTACGGGCAATGTTGGGATGGCAACAGGAGGCAGTGGTGATATACTGACAGGGATTATTACCTCCTTGCTTGGACAGGGCTATTCTTCTAAAGACGCTTTAATTATGGGGGTATATATCCATGGGCGCGCGGCAGATATTGCAGTGAAGACGATCGGCACCTATTCCTTATTACCTTCAGATACCATCAATCATCTTTCCGACGCATTTATGTCTTTAGAAAAAGGATTATGATAGATTGGTACATTGAACAAGTTTTTGCCGCCCGGACCTGGAAACTTCGAAAAGAGGTTTTCGCTCCGGAAGGTAAGTTGGCCGAGGTGATGTTGGAGGGCGATTTTGAAGCGACGCATTTTGCGGCCTACGATGGAAACGAAGTGGTAGGCGTGCTGAGCCTGATTAGTTCAGGTGGTACTTATACAATCCATTTCCTCGCTGTTGCTCCACATGTAAGGCTGAAAGGTGTAGGCACAGCATTATTGAAGCATGCGGAACTATTTATCCATACATTTGCTGGTCAATATCTTCTTGCAAATGTGGCCGGCGATCAGCAACATTTTTGGACAAGTAATGGATTTGTTCTTCTAAAACAACATGAAGCCACCGTCACCTATTCATTATCTTTAACAAATGATTCTGTAAGTTAACAGTAAGTGGGAAGATAGATCGTTTTCTTATAAATGTGCCCCATGTTATCCCTTGTGACCTGTGTTATCCCTACAGATTTTCAGTATAGTTGATCCGATCCGCTTCGGTAATGTTACGTATCACCCGGCAAGGATTGCCTGCAGCTACGACATCCGCTGGTATATCTTTTGTGACGACCGATCCAGAACCAATGACCGAATTTTTTCCGATTCGCACGCCGGGGTTGACGACAACATGTCCACCGATCCATACATTATCTTCGATAACGATCGGCAACGCAAATTCCCAACCTTGATTTCTTGCTTCAAAATGTAGGGGATGACCAGCTGTAAAGAGGCTTACATTGGGGCCGAATAATACATTGTCACCGATGGTAACCGGCGCGCCGTCTAAAATCGTACAGTTATAGTTGCTGTAAAAGTTCTCACCAATAGCAATATTATAACCATAATCGCAACGAAAAGGAGGTTCGAGAAAGAATCGAGTTCCTGTTGCTTTAAACAGTTTTTGAATAATCTGTTTTCTGAATTTCAGTTGTTTAGGCTCTGAATCGTTAAATCGCTTCAGTTCTTCTTTTGCGTATTGTCTTTCCTTAAATAATTGCCCCTCCGAATCGATATAGGGAAGTCCGGCAATCATTTTTTCCTTTGCTGATTTCATTCAATGCCCGTTTTTCTGTAACAAACTTAGATAAATTGATTTTTAAAAGCAATAGCAATCTACGTGTTGTGAATCTAGGATATTGAGCGCTCTTATTTCGCATAATCAAGGCTCTGTTTTCTACTAAGCATAATCAATGGATACCCTGTTTTCCAACAAATTATACTGTTTCCAACAAATGGACAGCTTTTCAGCGCCAGGTTTTATAGCAACGTACTGATCTGCACAAAGTGTCGTCCAACCTTCCTCCGATTTAATTCATACAGTTGTGACAAACAATTTTCGTTCGAAACGCATTTAGATAGTGGAGCACACGATGCTATTGCCTTTGTCCGGGCTATATTCAAAATATTATTCCAATGAAGATTGCTTATATAAGTACCTACTTGCCCAAAGAATGTGGAATTGCCACTTTTACATCAGATTTATTGCATGCTGTAGCACTGCATAATCAGGAACTGACGCAACATGTTTTTGCGGTCGCGGATCGGGACTATGTTTATCCCAGTGAGGTCGTGTTTAAAATAGATCAACATCGTCAATTGTCCTATATTGAAGCCGCAAATTATATTAATGAAAACGGGTACGATTGCGTCATACTCGAACACGAATATGGCATTTTTGGAGGGAATAGCGGCATATATATCTTATCATTGATTAATGCATTACACATTCCGCTACTTGTTAATTTTCACACCATTCTCGAAAAACCCAATGTTGATGAAAAGGCCATTCTTATTGAAATTGTAAAACGGGCTTCCATTGTAATCGTCATGAGCAATTATGCAATTACATTACTCAAATCGATTTATCGGGTCAATACCTCCAAAGTTAGGCTGATACACCACGGTGTGCCGGAGTTTACTTTAGATCATGAGCTTGCCAAGCTTAAAAAAGGACTTTCCGGGAAGAAAGTCTTATTGACCTTCGGTTTTTTGGGGCGAAACAAAGGAATTGAAATGGTGATTGAATCCCTCCCTGAGGTCGTCAAAGATGAACCGGATCTGTTGTACCTCGTTGTTGGTAAAACGCATCCCAATGTATTGGCACATTCCGGCGAGGAATATCGGGAATACCTGGGCAGTCTTGTGGAAACCTATCAGTTGCAGGAACATGTGAAATTTGTTAATTCCTTTGTTAGTCAAGCCGATCTTGTGGAGTATCTATGTGCCTGCGATGTTTATGTTACACCTTATGTCAATGAGGCACAGATTACAAGTGGAACATTGTCTTACGCCATCGGTGCCGGAGCTGCGGTGGTGTCCACTCCTTATTGGCACGCCAAAGAATTGCTCGCTGATGGAAGGGGAGTGCTCGTCGAATTTAAAAATTCAGCCAAGATGGCCGAGGTGCTCAAAAATCTGTTTTCAAATTTGGACTATCGCACAACACTAAGAGACAATGCCCGTATATTTGGTAAAGAGATGACCTGGAAAAATATAGGCCTTCGGTACACACGAATTTTAGATAAGATTATTCCTACCTATGATAGCCTCAAAGAAAATGTTGGATTTAGTATAGAGGAAATGCCCAAATTCAGTTGGAAGCATATCGACAGACTGACCAATCAGGTCGGTATCTTACAGCATGCAACTTATTCGCTACCGAACTACAAAGAGGGCTATTGTCTGGACGATAATGCAAGAGCACTTTTAGTTACTTTATTGGCGCAGCAAGATTTTGCTGACAAAAGGCTCGATCGTCGCATCTCGACCTACTTGAGTTATATCTATTATCATCAGCGCGAAGATGGGCTTTTTCACAATTTTATGAATTTCCAACATAGTTTCCTCGATGAGGTCGGTTCGGAGGACTCCTTTGGACGGACCATGTGGGCATTGGGCGTACTTCTTCGGGAGACAAAATTGACAAGCTATTATCAATTGGGGCATGAACTGTTTTTTAGGGCCGTTCCAAATTTTGGCCAGTTGCGTTCCAACCGGGCGATAGCTTATACTGTACTGGGGATTGCGGAATATTTGCATCATCAATCCAATGACGAGGTGATGATAGAGTTGATGCGGGCCCTTATCGGCAAGCTGGTACGGGAATACGAGGCAAGCTCAGATGAAAACTGGCAATGGTTTGAAGCGGTATTGAGTTATGATAACGCAATTTTGCCCTATGCGTTATTGACGGCCTATCCTTTTTTGAACGATGAAACAATAAAACAGTTGGGATTATCGACTTTAAAGTTTCTCGAAAGTATGACTGTCCAGAATGGCGCGCTTTCATTGGTCGGAAACCAGGAGTGGGCCAAGCAAGGGAAGCATATCAGCAAGTTTGGTCAGCAGCCACTTGATGTCACGGCAATGGTATTTATGTATCGTGAAGCTTTTCGATTGACCAATAAAAAGGTCTATTTTACCCGTATGATTGCTTCTTTCCGCTGGTTTTTAGGAGAGAATGATCTTCGGCTCGGTTTGTATGATGAGGAAACCAAAGGTTGCTGTGATGGCCTCGAATCCTATGGCATCAATAGAAACCAAGGGGCGGAGAGTACCCTTTGTTTCTATTTGGCTTATATCGTAGTTTACCGTGCTTTTATTGATAACGATCAGGATTCAAGATAGCGAGCAATAAATCTTCGAGCTTGATGGTCGCATAGGTTGATGCATAATCGGACATCGCATAAGGTAAAATGAGGTGTTCGTTGTGTACTATCGCTCCGCAGGAATAAATGACGTTTGGTACATAGCCTTCTCGCTCTTCGTCATTGGGCGTCATCAATGGGCTATGTAGGCGTCCAATTTCCACATGCGGGTTGTCCAAGTCCAAAAGAGCTGCGCCTAGGACATATTCACGCATTGGTCCAACGGCATGGGTTAAAATCAGCCAGCCGTATTGCGTTTCTATCGGCGACCCGCAATTACCGATCTGAACAAATTCATACGGATATTCTGGCTGTTGAATCCGGATGGCCGTTTCCTGCCATATATTGATATTATTGGAGTAGGCGATGTAGTTGTTCTCACCATCAATGCGGCAGAGCATGGCATAACGTCCATTTATTTTACGTGGAAATAGTGCCGCCCCCTTGTTGGCAATTTCACCATAAATAGGTTTCACTTTAAAATGGTAAAAATCTTTTGTGGTGAGTAATTTCGGGAGGATGCTGAATCCATCGTAAGCGGTATATGTTGCATAGTACGTGCTCTCACCTCTTTCGTTTTTGAACTGAACGAAACGCGCATCTTCAATACCTCTTTTTTCGGTATCGGCAATCGGAAATATCACACGTTCTGAAATGGAAGTATCCAGGGAGAAAGTCATTTCATAATGCGACGAAGCGAGCCAGAGCGCCTGTTGTAGAAATGTCACATTTTCCAGGTTTTCGTCGCTATCGCGCCGTACTTCATCGATGTACCGTTTGAGTTCCTCGTAGGTAAATGTCTCCGTTAGCTTAGCTTCCAGTTTGGACTTAACTTCCGTTGGCTCGGCATGCAACTCATTCATTTTCTTTAAGAATGACTCCTTGTGATAACGGTGATTTTTGACTTGCATAGGTTTATCCAATAAACTGCCGACATAATCGATATGTATATTGTTGTCAACATCCAATGTTCCTGATCGAAAAACGATCGAAGAGACATGGCCTTCTCCGGTTGCCCTGAAACTCAAAATAACCCGTTTTTCACCCCTGAATAATTCTGTCTGGTCCGGATGTTCTATAATGGAGGGATTAAACAATGCCGCCGATTCAATTGAATATTCCATCGTGAAATAGGAGCCGATCAGTAGCTTGTCAATTTGGCTCAGTTTCTCTTTTGGAAATGGAATCTTTTCCAATAAGTGGCTTATGCGGTCAAAATTACGTTCAAAGATATGGACTATACTACGATGTCTTTTTGTATAGCTTCGGAGTACCTGGCCAAAGACTTCTTTTCGCTCCGATTCATTCAGGGATAAGATACGTTTGAGAACTTTAATGGTACGATCATCCCCCAGTGAGAAAAAACGTGCTAAAACTCTCTTTTTATCTGGTTTAAAGTAAATATCCTTCCGTTCAACTTGTACTGGTCTATGCATAATGATATGTTGATGTTTATACCCTGTATTAGAACGAACAGTGATTGGCTTTTGTTTTTATTCTAAGCCAATAATCACCGGATATCTAATAAAAATGGAGTAACTTTGACCAAGGAAAAAATTTAGATATGATTGAAAATAATTTAGAACCAAAAGCAATTTGGAAAAATTTCTCTGCATTGAATGCGGTCCCGAGAGCTTCTAAAAAAGAAGAGCGCGTGATTGCCTTTATGGTAGACTTTGGTAAATCCTTGGGTTTAGAAACAAGCGTTGATGAGATTGGTAATGTGCTCATCAAAAAATCTGCTACTCCGGGAATGGAGGATCGTAAAACGATAGTATTGCAGTCGCATTTGGATATGGTGCACCAAAAAAATAACGATACTGTTTTTGACTTCGATAATGAAGGCATTAAGATGTACGTTGATGGTGATTGGGTAAAAGCTGAGGGTACCACTTTGGGGGCAGATAACGGTCTTGGCGTTGCGACAATCATGTCGATTTTGGAATCATCCATTATTGAACACCCTGCCATTGAAGCTTTGTTTACGATTGATGAAGAGACAGGCATGACGGGAGCTTTAGGTTTAAAAGGCGATGTGCTTTCTGGTGAAATCCTGTTGAATCTGGATACAGAGAATGATACTGAAATCGATATTGGTTGTGCTGGCGGGATTGATGTGACGGCAACACAGTCCTATGTTGCAGAGCCTTGTCCTTTTGATACGTTATCTTTTGAAATTACAGTAAAAGGACTACATGGGGGGCATTCTGGTATGGACATTCATAAAGGTTTTGCCAATGCCAATAAAGTAATGAACCGTTTGCTATTTGGCACGAATGCACATTATGGATTGCGTATTGCTTCTTTGTTGGGTGGAAGTCTACGCAATGCAATTCCGAGAGAAAGTGTTGCAAAGGTGGTTATCAGTAAGGATAAAGCAACTGACTTTGTTCATAATTTGACACAATTGGCTCAGGATATTAAATTGGAATTTGCAACGACAGAACCGGCTATGGAAATTGTGGTGAAGCAAACTGATGCTGCTTATGCAACTGTAGTTCCAGTAAACGTGCAGGAAAACCTGATCAACAGCGTTTATGCGGCCTTAAATGGTGTTTATCGTGTGAGCGCCGATTTTGAAGACTTGGTAGAAACCTCCAATAATATTGCTAAAGTAGAAGTAGGTGGGGAAAAGGTTTCCATCAAATGTCTAACCAGATCTTCTGTTGAAACGTCTAAATTTGATTTAGCCCAATCTTTAAAAGCTGCATTTGAACTGGGTGGTTTTACCGTCGGTTTTTCGGGCAATTATCCAGGATGGGCACCTAATCCGAATTCTGAGATTTTAGAAGTGCTCAAATCAATTTATACGAGACAACATGGTGAAGCTCCAGAAGTGGTGGCTTGCCATGCCGGGCTTGAGTGCGGTATCTTGGGGACAAACTATCCCGAAATGGATATGATTTCTTTTGGACCAACAATCTTAGGTGCACATTCGCCTGCAGAGCGTGTCTCCATTTCTTCGGTGCAGAAGTTTTGGAGTTTTGTGCTCGAAATTCTCAAAGAGATCCCTAAAAAATAAAATTCAACAAAAACATATTGCCGCATTTCTAAGGCGATAATTAATGAAAATAAAAAA